>NZ_CAJRAM010000085.1 GCF_907164965.1 Coxiella endosymbiont of Ornithodoros maritimus | reverse complement strand
TCAACCCCTATAATCAATTGCTTCAATTAAAACAAACCTTTCCATTAATTCCGCCTGCCCAGAAGATAAATTCATCGCTTTCCTTCGTGTACGGGGAAAATGAATACAAAAAGGCGTTTCCTTAAAGAGAAGTTAAGAATTTAATAAAATTTAACTACCCTTAAAGAAGACGCACTCGAATGATGCCGTCGATACTTTGCAACTGGTGAAGGATGTTCTGATCAATTTTTTTATTGACATCGATGATCGTGTAAGCGATTTCATCTCGGGATTTATTGATCATATCAATGATATTAATATCCGCTTGTGACAAAACGGTAGAAACTTGTGCAACCATATTGGGCACGTTTTTATTAGTAATGGCGATTCGACAGCCTTCAGTGCGCACTAACTTGACGGTGGGAAAATTAATGGAGTTGCGAATATAACCGTTTTCTAAAAAATCTTGTATTTGCTCGACCACCATAATAGCGCAATTTTCTTCTGCTTCTTTGGTGGAAGCACCTAGGTGTGGCAAACAGATAACTTGTGGGAAGGATTTAAAAATCCTACTGGGAAAATCGCAAACGTAGTTTTGAATTTTGTTTTTGGATAAGGCTTGGGCTAACGCTTGATTGTCCACAATTTCAGCGCGGGCGAAATTAAGGAGCACGACGTTATTTTTCATTTGTGCAATCGCTTCTTCGTTAATCAAATGATGGGTATGAGTATTGAGGGGTACGTGTACTGTGACAAAATCACTATTCCTTAAGACGTACCGCAGTGATTCGGCTTGCGCTACTTCAGAGGACAATTCCCAGGCACTGCGCACAGTAATAGCCGGATCATAACCGATGGCTTTCATACCCAGTCGAACGGCAGCATTAGCAACTTTAACGCCGACTTGCCCTAATCCGATGATGCCCAAAGTTTTCCCCGGTAATTCAAAGCCAGAAAAACGTTTTTTATTTTTTTCTACTTGCTGAGTGATCGTTTCGTCATCACCTTCAATATGACGCGCGTAATCAAGTGCGGGATAAATATGGCGGCTTGCTAAGAGGATCCCGGTAATCACCAGTTCTTTCACAGCGTTAGCGTTGGCTCCTGGCGTGTTTAATACAGGAACACCGGACAAAGTCAGTGGGCGAACGGGAATATTATTAACGCCAACGCCAGCACGGCCAATGACCTGAACGCGATCAGCAATTTTTTTATCGTGCAGATTGCAAGAGCGCACTAAAATCGCATCGGGTTCTTCACACTCAGTTAAAAGCGTGTATTTTTCTGGATTAAATTTTTCTAACCCGTGTGGGGAAATATTATCGAGAAGAAGGATTTTGTAATTCATTATAAAATTCTCAAAGATGTCAGTAAAATTAAACCAATGGCGATAGGGGTAAAATAACGTTTACTCCATCGCCAACACCGAAACCAAAAATTATGCCGCTTCCAGCCCAACATTTTTTGAATGAGCGTTGTTGGCAATAAGCAGCCAGAAAAAACAGCGATTAGAAGACCGCTCAGTGGCAGCATAATAGCTGAAGTTAAAAAGTCAATCCCTTGAAAAAAGTAAAGCTAAAATGCTTGAAATAGGGAGCGTGACTGAAAGACAAAATAGTACCAAAGCTTAAAACCCAAAAAATAAAACCCAAAAGAGCAACTACTTTATTGAGCGAAAAATGCTGATTTTCAATGAGCTAGACAATGCCCGGTTCTAATAAAGAAATTGTGGAAGCAAAAGAAGCGAACAATAACAACAAAAAACAGCGCTCTAAAAAAATTACCAAAGGGAATTTGGTTAAAATCGAGAGACAAAATTTGAAAAATTAAACTGGGCCCAGAGTCCGGTGTAAAATGATTAGCAAATTCCACTGGAAAAATGACTAAGCCGGCTAATAAAGAGATCGCCGTATCGGCAAGACAAACGGCGATGACTGAACTAACGATTGGAATATCATCAGGGAGATAAGTACCAAACATAATAATGATTCCCATCGTAATATTTAAACTAAAAAAACACCTACCCTGATGCCAGTAACGCAATGAGTGCCGTTACTCGGTGAAAGTCTAGTTTAAATAATAAAAATGAGCGCACGATAGAAATAATCGGTTGTCATCCCATAAGCGACTAAAATTAGCATCAAAATGATTAAGGTGGGGAACATAAATCGGACAGTTCGCTCAAGGCCTCGTTTAATTCCTAAAACGATCACCGCCGTTGTAGCGCTGACGATGAAAGTGTCCGTCACAAACATCTGCCAGGGCTAGACTGAAATGCTTTAAAATTAGCGATCATTGACGAATGGGTGGTGTTGTGAAATTGATCCAACAAACCTCGAACAAAATAATCGAGAACCCATCCGGCAATGACGACATAGTTAAGTTAGAATTAAATAGCCGGCTGCAATGGTCATGCCGCCCAATATTTGCCAGCGACGGCTTCGTTTTATGATTAACGCTACGTTTTGTAAAGCAAGAGTGGGATTGCCCGCCCTACCCGCCCGAGTAAAACTTCCGACGTCATTAAAAGGTATACCCAATAAAATGACAAGAAGGAGTTAAAGGAAAACAAATACGCCCCCGCCGTTTTGACCTGCTAAATAAGGAAACTGCCAGATATTTCCGAGTCTAATGGCTGCAGCGGCGGTAGCAAAAATAAATGAAGTGCGGGAAGTCTATCGGGTTGGGCTGCTCATTACAATCCTTGTTATTGGTTGAAAATAACAACTAGTATACAATAAGCATCCCTAAAATAGAGAATTAGAAATGTTGGCAATGCCGTGGCAAATCACAACACCGATCGATACAGTCATTTTTGATTGTGATGGGATGTTGAGTCAAATTGAAGGAATCAATCACCTGGCTGAAATTAATAACGTGGATTCGGAAGTGCGACTATTAACCGAAACTGCGATGAACCTTACCGGAATTACAGCCGATATTTATCGAAAGCGCTTGGATTTAGTAAATCCTACTAAAGATCAAGTGGATCAATTAGATGAGAAATATTATGCAAATTTAACTCCCGATACCGTAGAGATTATTTCCATTTTACATAACTTAAATAAAACGGTTTATCTCATTTCGGCGGGAATCCAGGCCGCGGTTGAAGCATTTGCCAAGCGATTGGGAATTCCAACTTCGGATGTTTTTGCTGTGGCTGTTTATTTCGATGGAAAAGGGTGGTATCTGAATTATGAGACCGAATCCCCGTTAACCTACCAGCTCGGTAAACGTAAAGTGATCGAAGCCCTTAGGTTAAATCATCATCGTTTCGTCTACGTAGGTGATGGGATGAATGACATTGAAGCTGCCAATCTTGCTGAACGGTTTATTGGTTACGGCGGCGCTTATTATCGTTCGCACCTTGCAGAAATGTGCGATTATTATTAAATCACGAACGCTGGCGCCGATGTTGCCGTTATCTTTAACGTTGGAAGAATATGAACGGCTATCGCAAGTGGAAAAAACGCTTTATCAAAAAGGATTGAACCAGATTAATGAAGGCCATGTGTTAATTAACAGAATGGAGTTTGAATAATCTAATCCAATTCACGAAGGCGGAAGTAGCCTGTATGAAGCGTCAGCGAAATACGGGTAAGTGCATCGGTTCCTATATTGCGCTGACGCTTCATACAGGCTGTGGTTTAGATTCCTCCCGTCTGCATAGGAGTGATGGAAAAACGAAATTCGATGAGAAAAGATAGTCAAAATAAAATAACCGAAGTGGGTATTTATTTAAAGGACTTACAAAATCGCCTCTGTCGCGCTTTCGAAAAAGAAGAGGGAGGGAGTCGATTTCAAGAAACTTTGTGGGAAAAGCCCAATGGTGGTGGTCGAACGCGTCTTTTGACGGAAGGGCATGTCATCGAGCAGGGTGGCGTGACTTTTCGTGCGTCTATGGAAATCAATTGCCTCCAGCCGCCACCCAAAAAAACCCTGAAATTAGCAGCTTTGCTTTTCAAGCAGAAGGCCTTTCTTTGGTGATTCACCCTCGCAATTCTTATGTACCAACCGTTCATGCCAATTTTCGCTTTTTTATAGTCGGAAAAGACGAGGTTGACCCCCGTTGGTGGTTTGACGGCGGTTACGCGATTTAACCCCTTATTATGGCTTTGAAGAAGATTGTCGCACTGGCACATGGTTGCCAAAAAAGCTTGCGATCGATTTGGCAAAGCGATTTACCCGCGATTCAAAGCGGCTTGTGACGACTATTTTTATTTAAAACATCAAAATGAGCCGCGCGGAATTGGCGGTTTGTTTTTTGATGATTTAAATGAATGGGAATTTAAGCACTGTTTTGAATTTATCAAAATTCTAGGCGACAGCTTTTTAGAAGCTTATTTGCCGATTATGCAAAATCGTAAAAATCATCCATATGGCGAGCGTCAACGCGAATTTCAATTGTATCGTCGAGGCCGTTATGTGGAATTTAACTTATTGTATGATCGAGGAACCCGTTTTGGCTTAGAGTTTGGCGGACGAACGGAATCGATCTTAATGTCGCTCCCACCCCGCGTCGTCTGGCGACCCAATTGGCAGCCGAAACCCGGCAGCGAGGAAGCACGCCTATATGAAGACTATTTAGTGCGCCGAAATTGGGTATCAGTTTCAGGTGCTTGACAACCCTCCGGGGGGATCGTATTTTGCATGCATTATGAAACTCTTATTACACGCGCTTGATATATCAGGCGCTATTTTAAGTTTCTTTTCGATGGTTTTTTATGTCAAAGCGGATAAGTGGGCCTGGCCAATCGGCGCGATAGCTACTGCTCTTAAATATTGTTTTGTATGGCCTAACAGGGATCTATGGTGATATGACGTTAGAGGGAATTTATTTTCTTTCGATGTTTTATGGTTGGTATCAATGGACTCGAGGGAGCTTTGTAATAGGAGAATGGCCCATTTTGAATTTATCATGGCGTTTGCCTGTTATTTTAAGCGTCCTTGCCGCCAGGGGTATTTTTGGCGTTGCTGAATTATTAAAGCATTTCACCAACTCACAAGCGCCATATTTAGATTCACTGACCACTGTCCTGAGTTTAATCGCACAATGGATGATTTGTAGGAAGATCATTCAAACGTGGTTTTTATGGTTTATCGTCGATGCAATTTATGTCGGTCTTTACCTTTACAAAGGCATCCCCGCGCATAGTATTTTATTGGTCATTTATTTAGGCCTAGCCGTGGCTGGCTATTTACGTTGGCGAAAATTAATGGGAGCGCAGAGAATGGAATGGCTTCTTTCAAATTAAGCAAGGGATTTAATTATGGTTAGAGTAATTACCGTCGATGACATTAAAAGTCTAATTCAAAAAGTCACCTTAGAAAAATTTTTTTCTCAGCTCATAGAAAAATTGGAAACCACATTCTCTGGCTGGAATGAATTTGAAAAAATGCCGCGCCTGGTTTCTCATGTTGAAAATGGCGTCATTGAATTGATGCCGTTTTGGGGAAAGGGTTATTACTCAGTTAAATACATCAATGGCTATTCGTTAAATCCCCTCAACAATAAATTAACGATCGTTGGCCTTGGAATGCTTGCCGATATCGCAACAGGTTACCCGGTATTAATTAGCGAGATGACCTTATTAACCGCATTGCGAACTGCGGCAACGTCGGCTTTAGCCTCAAAGCACCTTGCTAAATCCGATTCAAAAACGTTTGCCTTCGTGGGAACAGGTGCGCAAGCTGAATTTCAAGTTATCGCGCATAAGACGCTATTTGCTATTGAAAACATAAAGTATTTCGATATAGATCCAAAAGCCCTCGATAAATTTGAGAAAAATTTATCGTCATATCCTTTTCATTTGGAAAGAGCACGCAATGTTGAAACCGCCATTAAAAATGCAGATATTATTACAACCGCCACTGCTATTCAAGAGAAAACCCAAATATTAAAAAACGACTGGATACAACCGGGTACGACTATTAACGCCATCGGCGGTGATCGCGCCGGTAAAACCGAACTCGATCCGAAAATATTGGAACGTGGCAAAGTGGTGGTTGAGTTTCTCGAGCAGTCCAAAGAAGAAGGTGAAATACAAAATTATAACCACTTCCACGTTTATGCGGAATTATGGGAATTAATTCAGAAGAAAAAATCCCGCCGGACTTCCACGGATGAAATTTTTATTTTTGACTCGGTGGGTTTCGCGTTAGAAGACCACGCGATCTTACGTTTGGTTTACAGCCTCGCCGAAGATTTTCAAGTGGGCCATATGTTGGATATGGTGCCCGAAATCATCGATCCTAAGAATTTATTTGGCTTGCTTTTTTAGGAGCTGTTTATAATTCTATTATTTTGGCTTAACCTAGCGAATTGTAAAAAGACGCTAGTTTTTAGATCCCAATTTCTTTTCTAAATAATGAATATTCTGAGCGCCTTTTTTAAATTTCTCATCTTTCATCATCGTCAAATGGAGCGGTGTATTGGTCTTGATTCCTTCAATCGCAAGTTCTTCTAAAGAATTTTTCATACGCGCGATAGCCTCCTCGCGGTTTTCGTCGTACGCAATTAATTTGCCAATTAAAGAATCGTAATATGGGGGGACGTTATAACCCGCGTATAAATGGGAGTCCATACGCACGCCGAATCCGGCGGGAGCGTGATAGGCAGTCACTTGACCTGGACAAGACATGAAATTTTTGGGGTCTTCGGCATTAATGCGGCATTCAATGGCGTGGCCCTTAATTTGGACATCGCTTTGACGATAACCCAGCGGCAGGCCAGCCGCTACCCGAATTTGTTCTTTAACAAGATCAATACCGGTAATCATTTCCGTAACGGGGTGTTCCACCTGAATGCGCGTATTCATTTCAATAAAATAAAATTCGCCGTTTTCATACAGGAATTCAAATGTTCCCGCCCCCCTATAATTCATCGCAATACAAGCCTGTCCACAACGTTCGCCGATGGTGGCCCGTTGTTTGGGGGTAATGCCGGGAGCCGGTGCTTCTTCAATCACTTTTTGATGCCGGCGTTGCATGGAACAATCCCGTTCCCCTAAGTGAATAGCATGGCCTTGGCCGTCGCCCAGAACTTGAATTTCAATATGGCGTGGATTTTTGAGGAATTTTTCCATATACACTTCGTCTGTGCCAAAAGCCGCTGCCGCTTCCGTTCGTGTCATGGCGATCGCATTTAAAAGCTCGGCCTTTCTATATACGACGCGCATTCCTCGCCCACCGCCCCCACCGGCCGCTTTAATTAAAACGGGGTAGCCAATTCGCTCGGCAATAAGAAGATTAGCATCCTCATCTTTCCCTAAAGCGCCATCGGAGCCTGGAATACAAGGGAGCCCTGCTTCCTTCATCGCTTTAATCGCTGAAACTTTGTTGCCCATTAAATGAATGGCTTCGTGCGAAGGTCCAATAAAAACGAATCCGCTTTTTTCCACTTGTTCGCAAAAATTAGGATTTTCCGCCAAAAAACCATACCCGGGGTGAATGGCGTCAGCATCCGTAATTTCAGCAGCGGAAATAACTGCCGGAACGCTGAGGTAACTGTGCGTGCTGTTTGAAGGGCCAATACATACTGCTTCATCTGCTAAACGCAGATGCATTAAATCGCGATCCGCGGTTGAATAAGCCGCTACGGTTTGAATACCCATTTCTTTACAAGCGCGATGGATGCGAAGCGCAATCTCACCGCGGTTAGCTATTAATACTTTTTTAAACATGAAAGATTACTCGTTTGACTCAATGATAAAGAGGGGTTGATCGAATTCCACGGGTTGTTCATTTTCAACGAGGCAGGCGCTGATGACGCCACTTTTATCTGCTTCAATTTTATTAAACATTTTCATGGCTTCGATAAGACAAATTGTATCACCAACTGAGATACGCTGCCCCACCTTCGCAAACGGCTTAGCTCCCGGCGTAGGGGCAAGATAGACAGTTCCCACCATGGGGGATTTCACTAGATGCCCTGCGGGTTCCTCAGTTTCTTTTAGGGGTATTTTTTCTGCAACGGCCGGTTTTTGAAAAGTCGTCTCCGAAGCAGGGACAAAGGACGGAACCATAGGGGCAATAGTTTGCGTTGGAAAGCGGTTGATACGGACGGATTCCTCGCCGGATTTCACTTCAATTTCGCCAACACCGGTTTCGTTGATCAGTTCAATCAGTTTTTTAATTTTACGGATATCCACGAATTTTCCTTGTCTATTTTAATGGTCATGCTGCGGGCGTATCTATTCCCCACAAGTCACAGTCATTTCAATTTTAGCCTTCGTCATTCTCGCTCAGGCGGGATCCAGGCACGCTGCGCAACGTGTGCACTGGATTCCCGCCTGCAGAATGCCTAGGCGTCAACTTAAGCATAAACCCCTAATGGCTGTAAAGTTGATGCTTCTCTTTCATTCACCTTGTTCCTTTCAAAGCTTCTTAACACAAGGGGCCTCTATCATTACCCACCCGTGGTGAAGCGTGAAAAACTTAAAAACCCGTCGTCCTCCCGCGGGGGCATCTGCTGTATTAATTGAAGCATACAAAACCTTCACGGCCGAGTC
>NZ_CAJRAM010000084.1 GCF_907164965.1 Coxiella endosymbiont of Ornithodoros maritimus | reverse complement strand
TCGATTCTTTGTCTGTCGGTAGGCAGCCTACGCACGGAAACGACAGACATTTTTTCAACTACTTGATATTCCCTCTTTACCTCGCCCCCTTAAGTTGAGCTCTAGGTACCTGCGCGGAAAGGACGGGTTTTAAGTTTTTAGTCTTTACCACTTGTGGGTAATAATATGCTTTTGGGTTATTGTGCCGGAGGTTATTGAAATTGTCTATATTTGCGAAGTTATCATCCTATTCGATGCAGATCTACGCAAGATCATCGAGGATTTTGCAAGCACCTGTTCAGAAAACACTCACGTAATGTTCATAAATTGACTTGCAGATGAAAACCTGGGACCAGCCTAGAATGTCAATATGCCGTCCAAAAAAGTATAAAGATCCCAAAAGTTAAGGCCTACGACAGGCAAAGAATTTGCCCCCCCGGGGGTCTTTTTTTATACCTTAATCGTATAGTTTCAATTCTCAGAGTGGTATAATTTTAATCCAATATATTAAAGGAAATAGTTTCGTGTGATGACTTAGCAGACCCAACCCTCCTTCGAAGCCTGTGAGAGAGCTTGTCAAAACGGGGATTTGGAAAATATTAGAGAAAAATAAAGAATTCCTCTTTTCGGGAGACTTCTTTCAAAAACCTATTAATAAACTCTTAGCGTATAAGCATTTTGGAGTATACAGGCCTCTAATGGATTCGGATGACCAGTTTAAAAAAAGTTTGTGATGGATCATTTGATGGGTTGTAGGAAGCGTATTATCGATGACTATGAAAAATTTGTGATTTATTCCGCGAGCGGGCCATGCAGCCCGTTATACTGGAGTAAGCAACTTATTCTATTCCATTCAAGATAAACGGGGAGGTCAATCGAAACCCGATATTGTCGATAAAATTTTTGAAATTATAGACGATCAATTGTTAAAGACAAAAGATTGTAAAAAATATCTGGAATCGATTATGGAAATTCTTAAGCAGCTCCTTAATTTAGGACTTTTTTGGAGAGAGTGTTCAGCGTTACAATTTTTGGTATCCGCTTGGAAAGCTTAGTATCTTAAAACAACTATAATGAACGGTGTGCCTCCTTAAAATTATTAAATAAATGGACGACTGCCTGCCAGCAACAAATCTACCAACTTGATTTAGCCCATTTGGCGGCTCAGAATTCTCAATGGGAAACCATTAAAAATGGTTATTGAGCACCGTCAAAGACTTTGAAGTGCTTGCTGACATCCATGGGCAAACGCTTTTAAAGGGATTATTACACTCCTATATCGATGATCCTACATTAAAGTATTTATTGCAGCTCGATCAGAAGCGTCCTTTTCAAGGAGAAAAAACGAAAAATTTATTAATCGAGACGCGCCTTTAAAATCATTGCTGCTCATTCCACCCCAACTAAGCAGATCCTGACACAGAAATGAAGAGCTTGAACAGGCTATTATTTTTGGAAAACGGTACCGATGTGAATCGCCAATTCGACATGATCGAGTTGATTTTTTTGAAGTCAAAATTGAAAGAGATGTCCGTTGCAAAGGATGAAGATAGTCAATACTGGGGCAATGCTGCCTATTGTACAGCCTTGGTATTGATGAACCCTGCGAGTTATCATGAGATAAACAATAAAGAAATTAACGATTGGCTAAAAAAAGCAGCGATAGAATGCAGAAATACAAAAGCTTGCATAACATTAATCAAATGACTTATGAACGTTACTCAATATATTCCTTCCTCAGAAGAGGAGACTAAATCATTGGTAGCTGAAACTTCAGCTGGAGAAAATCTCGTGTGGGAGGCCTTTAAAATACTCTGCCAGAATACGGATGGATGTCCTCAAGATTATTTACCGATGGAAATTGGTGTGGCTATCTGCAAAAAAAATGTCCCATGGAATATCGACACCTGGTTTGATCAACTTGTCCAGAAATTTATTTTTTTGCCCAAGCACCCACATGACTTCCCTTCTTTAAAATTAGCCGAAGATTACTTTGATTTTCGCAGGGAAGTAGTAGTTCATTGAAGTAGTAGTTCATTATAGAGATAGAAATTGGCGTGTTGAGTTTGATTCGTTTTGCGAATTTTTAACGATTGTTTCTAAATTTTTTGTTACGAGTGAGAAGCAAGATTTCTGCGGATTACTCCATTTTTTTTAAATACTTTTATTCTCCAGTCGAATTTGAAACTTTAATGGCTGGAGAAGGTGAGGGCCCCTTTACAACAATAGTAGCTATTCATCAGCAGTTCAATCCGCAGTTGAGTTGGTTAAGACATTAGATCCTTTATCGGCTGGGATCTATTTTATGACGCTAATATTGAATGCTTTTTCAATTGCGAGCTATAAAACGAGGGCAATAAGAGAGTCTGAGACTACTAGCTTAGATATAGCGGAAATAAAGCTTCCGATTCAGGGCTACCAAAGTCAGCTATTTGATATAGTCCAACCATTAGTGGATAACTATAATAAATTGGGGGATGAGGATCAGCAAAAAATTTCCGGTGTATTACAAGCGTTATTATTGCAATATGCTTATCCAGAATTGGACGACATAAAAGAAGTGCTTAAAGTTCCTGAATGTGAAAAAGGTATAAAACAAGCGTGGGAAAATCATTTACAAAAATGAATAAGATATAAGCGTAAAAATATAAGCGTAAAAGTCTACCTCGAGTACCTAAAGCAGTTTCCACAATTGTCATTAGCAAATAAGCCTACCACTTTTCAACCACAACCAAATAGACAAGAAGAAATGAAAGAAAAATTGGCAGAAGGTAGTTGTACCCTCCAGCCTGAAATAGTAAGTTCGTTAACTGCGCAAATTTTCCAGATGCTTTAAGAATCGAGAAGCCGACATTTCGCCGACGATGCGGGAGTTTGGGATTTCTTTACCGTGAGGATCGAGGAAAAGAACTGTGGGGGGAGCGACCACACCGAAATGTTTTTCTAGCAGCGTACTTCCCTGATCATTGCGAGTGACATCGGCCCGGAGTAGACGAAAGCCAGCTAGCGCTTTTTGCACATTTTGGTTAGCGAAAGTAAATTGCTCCATTTGTTTGCAAGAAATACACCAATCGGCATAGAAATCAATCATCATCGATTGGCCTTTTGTTGTGGCCATTTTTAATTGATGCTCAATGTCAGGGAGTGTGTAAACGGCGGTGAAAGAAGGCCCTTTTTCTTTCTCGGGTAAAAATGCAAGGGAAATAGGACGCAGCGGGTTAGTGTTTCCTGAAAGGCCGCCGGTTACCAGCACAATACCGTAGACTAGAAGAAATAATCCGAAGGTTTTTCCGATTTTTTGCATTTTCGTTTGCGTAGTGGAGAGCGCGCTAAGAGTAATGGCTGAGCCAACAGCGAGAGCCGCCCAGAGAAACACCATTACCGTTCCCGGTAAGATACGAGCTAACAGCCAAACGGCGACAGCTAGCATCAAAACACCCAGGATGTGTTTGATGAGCGTCATCCACGGACCGGCCTTGGGTAACCATTTTTGGCTAAAAGCGCCGAGAAGTAACAACGGCGCGCCCATCCCGAGCCCCATCGTAAACAAAGCAATGCCCCCTAAGGACGCGTTGCCGGTATGGCTTATATAACCGAGGACTCCAACGAGGGCCGGCGTGACGCAAGGCGATAAAATAAGCGTGGATAAAGCACCCATTAACGCGCTTCCTAGATAAGTTCCGTGTTTTTGTCGATCGCTGGCTTGCGCGAGCCGTGTCTGCCATCGCTGCGGAAGTTGAAGGTCGTATAAGCTAAAAAGCGACAAGGCCATCACAATGAATAATAAGCTAAACAATCCAATAACCCAGGGATTTTGGAAGGCAGCTTGCACCGTGCTTCCGATAAAACCGAAAAAAACGCCAGCTATTGCGTAGGTGATTGCCATTCCCAGTACGTACATCAAGGATAAACCAAAAGCGCGTTTAGGGTATTTTTGCTGACCCACAATGATTCCGGATAACACCGGAATCATTGGCAGCACGCACGGTGTAAAAGAAAGCAGCAAACCAAAACCAAAAAAACTCAATAAAACAAAAAATAAATTCTTATGCGTCATAAGCTGGGTAACTCGATCTTGTTGGGTAATGGGCGGTGCTGCTTTGGGTCTAGGCGTTTTGCCAGGCGTAATATCGATCGCTAAAGGCATTACAGGCTGCATATAATTTCCAGCTAAATCAATAGCCACTGTTTTTGTGGTCGGGGGATAACAAAACCCTTTTTCGGAGCAGCCTTGATAATCGACCTTCAAATAAAGGGTTTGATCCATTGCTTTAATCACAGGGACCGAAATCCTTAATTGGTCTTGATATACCAGCAATTTTCCAATGCCAGGATAGTCTTTGACGGTCTCAATGCAAGGCCAGAGGGGTTTCCCGAGATAATCAGCTGATCTAAGCGATGAAAAGTGAATGTGATTTCGGTAAAGATAAAAGCCTGGCTTGATGTTCCATAGGCCAATTACCGTCTGATAATCCTTAGCCATCGCGCTAAATTGGAATGCCTGATCAACCGGCACAGGCTCCTCCGATGGCGCGTAAATTGGAAGAAAAAGCAAAACCAAAAGAGTTATTAATGGACAAATCATCGACTTATCTAAACACACTTCGACAACGAAGTGAATAACTGGTAGGCTCTTTCACGTGTCATTCAATGACTGAACCCCCGACTCTGGCGCATAAAAACAAGGGCGTTGCTGAGTGAGCAGTGGAAACAGGATGGTTATTTAAATAAATTTTATTCTAAATTTTTAGTATTCATGATCATAGCATTATGCCAAACATGGACATTAATACCCTGTTTCTTTCCAAGGGTGATTAGTTTTTTTCTGGTTCTGGGTATATTCTGATAAAACCAACTGCCAAAATGCACAAAAATTAAATGAATTGTGTGAGTTTTAAAAAAATTTAATAAATATAGGAATGCTGGTATGGCCGTAGATCTTTTTAGATTCTTCATGTCGTCGTATTCGTCTCCATTTTTGAATAAAACTTCCTTCGGTAATCACCAGATCTAAATTTTCTAATAAGTGATGGTATTCTTTATTAATCCAGATCATATCACCCGTATACAAGATTTTCTCTTTTCCCTTTTTTATCAGATAAGTTTGTGAATTCGCTTTGTGGCTATGATGAGTGGGAATGGGCATGATTTCATAAGAATCAAATGATTTTGGTTGGGTGAGCGCCTTAACCCATAAATTTCCTTTGAAACTTTCGGGGAGCGAAGATGGGCGTGTCAATAATATAATTCTTTTTAGGCTCGCGTACGAAGAAGGCGTGGTCGGGACGTAAATGGCTAATGAATATGTATTTTTGCTGATGAGTTAAAAAGCTTCTTCTCCGAGATCAAAAAGAAAAATGTCATTCACCAATACACCCGAATGATGGGGCTGGTAAGGGGCAGAACCCTCAATTCCCCCTCTCGTCCCTAATATTTTTATTTTCATAATTTAAAAATTATAGCTAAAAAATTATAGCTAAAAAATGGGAGAGGTGGCTTCGTTAAGAAGATCTCAACATTTGGCGTAACACAAACTGTAAAATCCCACCATGCTGGTAATAAGCCAATTCATTTTGTGTATTGATACGACAATGCAATGGAATTTTCTCAAAAGTTCCATTTTTTCGCTTAACTGTCATAATAACATCGCCTCCAGGCTTTAAATCATTTTCCAATCTGGTGATATCAATCACTTCGTTTCCTTCTAATTTTAAAGAATGACGATTATTGCCATTTTTGAATTCCAACGGCAACACACCCATATCGACTAAATTAGAACGATGGATACGTTCAAAACTTTCCGCCACCACTGCTTTAACGCCCAATAAACACGGACCTTTAGCGGCCCAATCGCGCGAAGAACCGGTACCATATTCTTTACCCGCGATCACCACCAACGGAATATTCTCGCTGCGATACTTCATCGCAGCGTCGTAAATGGAAAGCTGTTCCCCATCCGGAAAATGTTTTGTAAATCCGCCTTCCACCTTTGATAACATCTCATTACGAATACGAATGTTGGCAAACGTCCCGCGCATCAATACTTCGTGATTACCGCGGCGAGAACCATAAGAATTAAAATCTTTAATGTCGATCCCATGCTCAATTAAATATTTACCGGCTGGACTATCCGCTTTAATGGCGCCCGCGGGAGAAATATGATCCGTCGTTACACTGTCGCCTAAAATAGCTAAAATACGTGCGTCAATAATATTTCTTAAAGCCTTCGGTTTCGCACTCATGTTTTCAAAGAAAGGGGGATTTTTCACATAAGTGGAATTCGCTTGCCAACTGAAAGTATCTCCGGTAGACACATGAATACGCTGCCATTCTTCGTCTCCCTCGAATACATCGGCGTATTCTTTGTGGAACATATCATTGCGAACTTGCATCACCATTTTTGCAATCTCTCCGTTCGATGGCCAGATATCGTTTAAAAAAATAGGTTCTCCACGATCGTTATGACCTAGCGGATCTTTAGTAAGATCAATGCGCGTTGTGCCAGCAAGGGCAAAAGCAACCACCAGCGGTGGTGATGCTAACCAATTCGTTTTAACTAACGGATGAATACGACCTTCAAAATTACGATTGCCGGATAAAACGGATGACACAATAAGATCATTTTCCATCACCGTTTTAGCCACTGCCTCTGGTAAGGGTCCCGAATTGCCAATACAGGTCGTGCAGCCGTAGCCGACGAGATAAAAGCCAAGCTTTTCAAGATAATCAATTAATCCTGTTTTATGCAAATAATCTGTAACCACTTTGGATCCTGGCGCTAGCGATGCTTTAACCCAGGGTTTTCTTTGAAGCCCTTTTGCCACCGCGTTTTTTGCAAGCAAACCTGCGGCGAGCATTACGCTGGGATTGGAGGTATTCGTACAACTGGTGATGGCGGCGATCACGACATCGCCATGATGAAGATCAAAATTTCCGGTACTTTGAAAAGAGTGATCGAGTTCTTGATCGCGCTCAGCCGTCGCGATAACACCCTCGATGGTTTTCTTTAACTTCGCTAAGGGAACACGGTCCTGGGGGCGTTTTGGGCCAGCGAGACTTGGTTCGACGGTTGAAAGGTCAAGGGATAGCGTGTCTGAGAAAATAGGTTCGGGGGTATTTTCGTCGTGCCAAGTGCCTTGCGCTTTTGAATAAGCCTTGACGAGTTCGATCGCTTCAGCGTCTCGGCCGGTTAATTCTAAATATTTAATCGTTTCGGCATCGATAGGGAAAAGTCCGCAAGTGGCGCCATATTCAGGGGCCATGTTGCCGATAGTCGCTCGGTCAGCCAGAGAAAGCTCCGCTAAACCGGGGCCGTAGAATTCAACGAATTTTCCCACCACTCCTTTTTGACGCAGCATTTGAGTCACAGTTAAAACGAGGTCAGTTGCTGTAATGCCTTCGCGTAATTGACCAGAAAGATAAAAACCAATGACTTCGGGGATTAGCATGGAGATGGGCTGTCCCAGCATAGCAGCTTCGGCTTCGATTCCCCCGACGCCCCATCCCAAAACACCCAGTCCATTGATCATGGTCGTGTGACTGTCGGTTCCGACCACCGTGTCGGGATAAGCAAACCACTCACCGTTTTGTTGGCTAGACCACACGCCGCGGCCGAGGTATTCCAAATTCACTTGATGGCAAATACCGGTGCCTGGCGGCACTAATTGAAAATGACGAAACGCTTGTTGTCCCCATTTCAAGAAGGTATATCGTTCGTGGTTGTGCTCCATTTCAATATGTACGTTATCTCGAAGGGCCTCTTCGTTGCCGAATTCATCTACTTGCACGGAATGGTCGATGATAAGATCAACAGGGCAATGAGGGTTGATTTTGCTTGGATCCCCTTTCATGAGCGCCATCGTATCGCGCATCGCGGCTAAATCGACCACGGCGGGAACGCCGGTAAAATCTTGCATTAAGACTCGAGCAGGTCGATAAGCGATTTCGCGATCGGAATGTTTATCTTTCAGCCAGTGAGCGAACGCTTCAATATGCGTTTGAGTGACTGTTTCTCCATCTTCATGCCGTAATTGGTTTTCCAATAAAATTTTGAGTGAGTAAGGAAGGCGATGAATGTTTGAAAGACCGGCGTTTTCCGCCGCTTTTAAGCTATGGTAGTAGTAGGTTTTGCTACCAGCAGTTAATTCACGACATGTTTTTAATGAATTCGCCATCGTTACCTCGCAGCCAATTTTGGGCTTGAGCTTAACACATTCGAAAGTGCGACAGAAGTCGGTCGAGCCGCAGTTGCCCATGCTAATGACGAAGAAATTAAAAATCGCCCTTGAATTTTCATCACCTGCCCTTATATGGATTACTGATTGTCGCTCAGTTATTGAGCGGGGTAATTTTATAAATAATATGGAGAGGGTTAAATATGAAAATACGTCCATTACACGATCGAGTGGTGGTCCGTCGCCTTGAAGAAGAACGCACTTCTGCGGGCGGCATCGTCATCCCAGACTCTGCCGCAGAGAAACCTTCTCGGGGTGAAGTCATTTCAGTAGGTCCAGGTAAACCGTTGGATAACGGTGAGGTCCGTTCCTTGGATGTCAAAGTGGGCGACCAAATTTTATTTGGCAAATACGCAGGCACCGAAGTTAAGCTGGCTGGGGACGAATATGTCGTCATGCGAGAAGATGACATTATGGGCCTGATTGAAAAATAACTGACAGAGGAAAGAGAGGTATAAAAAATGGCTGCAAAAGTTTTAAAATTTTCCCACGAGGTATTACACGCAATGAGCCGTGGCGTGGAAGCTTTGGCCAACGCGGTAAAAGTGACGTTGGGACCAAAAGGTCGCAATGTCGTTTTGGATAAATCATTTGGCGCACCAACCATTACTAAAGACGGCGTGAGCGTAGCTAAGGAAATCGAGTTGGAAGACAAATTCGAAAATATGGGCGCTCAAATGGTCAAAGAAGTGGCTTCGCGTACATCAGACGATGCGGGTGATGGTACCACGACAGCGACCGTACTGGCTCAAGCGATTTTGGTTGAAGGCATCAAAGCCGTTATTGCTGGAATGAATCCCATGGATTTGAAACGGGGTATTGATAAAGCCGTAGCGGCAGCGGTAGCTGAATTGAAGAAAATTTCCAAGCCTTGCAAAGACCAGAAAGCGATTGCGCAAGTAGGCACTATTTCCGCGAATTCGGATAAGTCGATTGGAGATATTATTGCGGAAGCGATGGAGAAAGTAGGCAAAGAAGGCGTAATAACGGTAGAAGATGGCTCTGGTCTTGAAAACGCCCTTGAAGTAGTTGAAGGTATGCAGTTCGATCGCGGTTACTTGTCGCCATACTTTACCAACAACCAACAAAACATGAGTGCGGAGCTTGAAAATCCGTTTATCTTATTGGTTGACAAGAAGATTTCTAATATTCGTGAACTCATTCCGTTGTTAGAAAACGTAGCAAAGTCTGGTCGGCCCTTATTGGTGATTGCCGAAGATATCGAAGGCGAAGCTTTAGCGACATTAGTGGTTAATAATATCCGCGGTGTTGTTAAAGTCGCGGCTGTAAAAGCACCTGGCTTCGGCGATCGTCGTAAAGCAATGTTGCAAGATATTGCTGTTTTGACTGGCGGTAAGGTTATTTCTGAAGAAGTCGGATTGTCCCTTGAAGCCGCTTCTTTGGATGATTTAGGTTCTGCTAAACGCGTTGTTGTCACTAAAGATGACGCCACTATCATTGATGGTTCTGGTGATCCCGGCGACATTAAAAACCGCGTGGAGCAAATCCGAAAAGAAATAGAAAATAGCTCGTCAGACTATGATAAAGAGAAATTACAAGAACGTCTGGCAAAATTAGCCGGTGGTGTCGCGGTCATTAAAGTGGGCGCTGCAACTGAAGTTGAAATGAAAGAGAAAAAAGCCCGCGTGGAAGATGCCTTACATGCGACACGCGCAGCTGTCGAAGAAGGCGTCGTACCGGGTGGTGGTGTTGCTTTAATCCGCGTGCTTAAATCGCTTGATTCAGTGGAAGTTGAGAATGAAGACCAACGCGTGGGCGTGGAAATTGCTCGCCGTGCGATGGTCTACCCGCTTTCTCAAATCGTGAAAAATACTGGTGTTCAAGCAGCCGTTGTTGCTGACAAAGTCTTGAATCATAAAGACGTTAATTATGGTTATAACGCAGCGACGGGTGAATACGGTGACATGATTGAGATGGGTATTCTCGACCCAACCAAAGTGACCCGCACCGCGTTGCAAAACGCAGCTTCTATCGCTGGCCTTATGATTACCACTGAATGTATGGTAACAGAAGCTCTTAAGAAGAAAGAGGAGTTGATGCCTGGCGGTGGTGACATGGGAGGAATGGGAGGAATGGGCGGCATGATGTAAGCCTTGCACTCAGAAAGCAAAAAACCCCGCCTAATGCGGGGTTTTTTGTAGCCCGTATGAATGGCGAGGTATTTGCTTGGCATGAGCGCTCCTCTTCCCTTATAATCTCCAGCCATATGGTAAGACAATCAGCCCTTTACGAAGAACACGCTAAAGCGAAAGCCCACTTTGTGGATTTTGCAGGGTGGGAAATGCCTTTGTATTATGGATCACAAATTGAAGAACATCACCAAGTGCGTCAACGAGCGGGAATTTTTGATGTTTCTCACATGGGCGTTATTGACCTTGAGGGTGAAGGGGCTACTGCTTTTTTGCGTTATCTTTTAGCCAATGATGTTGCAAAACTCAGTCACGTCGGACGTGCTTTGTATACCTGTATGCTTAATCTACAAGGGGGCGTTATCGATGATCTTATTGTTTATCGAGTGGCACCGATGGGTTATCGGTTCGTAGTGAACGCTGCAACGCGAGATAAAGACATTGCTTGGATAAAAGAAAAAGGCGCTGGGTATAAGGTTTCAATTTCTGAAGGCCCTGAAATGTGCATTCTTGCCGTTCAAGGCCCACAAGCCATCGCTGCGGCTAAATTCATTTTTGATGAATCGCTGTATGCGCAATTGGAAGCCCTTAAGCCTTTTCAATTTATTTCATCACCGGCGCAAGATTTGCAAATAGCCCGAACAGGTTACACGGGTGAAGATGGACTTGAAATAATTCTCCCCGCCTTTCGAGCGACGGATCTTTGGGCGCGCTTCGTTCACCAGGGAGTGAAACCTTGTGGTTTAGGAGCACGCGATACCTTGCGCTTAGAAGCCGGTTTAAATTTATATGGGACAGATATGGACGAAACGACTTCTCCTTTAATTTCCAATCTCAGCTGGACGGTGTCCTGGAACGACGCGGATCGCGATTTTGTAGGTCGGCGCGCCTTGGAAAAACAATTAGACAAGAATCTCAAAGAACGGCTTATCGGTTTAGTGATGGAAGAACCCGGTGTATTACGCAATCAGCAAAAAGTTTGGTTGACAGAGGGTGAGGAAGGAATAATTACCAGCGGCGGTTTTTCTCCTACATTGGGTCACGCCATTGCATTGGCTCGCGTGCCTGTTGGAGAATTGGAAAAAGCAACTGTGGAGCGTCGTGGTAAACAAATTCCTGTAAAAATAATTAAACCGCCCTTTGTTCGACGTGGTAAAAAAACATTTTGAGGAGAAGGCAATGGCAGAATTTCCGGCTGAGTTATATTACAGCAAAAACCACGAATGGCTGAGAAAAGAAAGCGGCGAAACTTTTACCGTTGGCATTACTGATCACGCTCAAGAGCAATTGGGTGATTTAGTATTTGTTGAATTACCCGAAGTGAATATTCACGTAGACGCTGGTGATGAAGTGCTTGTCGTGGAATCGGTAAAGACAGCCGCCGAGGTTTACTCTCCCCTCAGCGGCAAAGTTATCGAAATTAACAACGCCTTGGAAAACGAACCAGCAACGGTGAATCACGATCCCTACGGGGATGGTTGGTTGTATCGTATAACCATTGATGACGAAAAGGAATTAAATGATTTATTAGACGCCGATGATTATCAAACTTTAATTGAAGCAGAATCTTAAAAATGCCTTTTATTCCCCACACGCCTGATGATGTCGAAAAAATGCTCGCTGCTATCGGCGCAAAAAGTATCGACCAATTATTTGATGAAATTCCTTCTGCCTTAGCTAATATCCAGCAAGTTCCACCAGGATTAAACGAAGCGGGGATCACTCGACTGATGGAAAAGCGTGAATCTAACAAACAAATATGTTTTATTGGCGCTGGCGCTTATGAGCATCACATTCCAGCAGCCGTTTGGGAAATCGCCACTCGCGGTGAGTTTTACACGGCTTATACCCCTTACCAAGCTGAAGCGAGTCAAGGCAGTTTACAATTAATTTATGAATATCAAACGATGATGCTGGAATTAATGGCCATGGAGGTTTCCAATGCCTCATTGTATGACGGCGCCAGCGCTCTTGCAGAAGCGGCTTTAATGGCTGTGCGTATTAAACGAGGGAAAGCACAACGTATTTTGGTCCCAGCGAGCGTCAATCTTTTTTATCGCAAAGTTTTGTCCTCAATTGTTGAGCAACAAAAAATTAATGTCGAAATAATCCCTTTTGACCCTACGATAGGTGTAGTTAATTTAGAATTGTTAAGGGCGGAAAATGCAGAGGGAGCAGCAGCCATTGTTATTTCTCAGCCTAATTTTTTTGGCTGCCTGGAAGCCGTCGATGCGTTAACGGATTGGGCCCACGCTAACGATCTTTTAGTCATTGCCAGCGTTAATCCTACGGCTATGGCTTTGTTAAAGTCGCCAGGTCAATGGGGGCAAAAAGGCGCAGATATTGTTTGTGGCGAAGGACAGCCTCTGGGTGTGCCGCTGGCTTCAGGCGGACCCTATTTCGGATTTATGTGTTCTAAAAAAGACTATGTTCGGCAGTTACCGGGAAGAATTGTAGGCAGGACTGTCGATAAAAAGGGGCGGGAAGGGTTTACGCTAACGTTACAAGCGCGAGAGCAACATATTCGCCGCTCAAAAGCGACATCCAATATTTGCACTAACCAAGGATTGGTTGTGGTTGCTGCAACTATTTATTTAAGCCTGTTAGGAGCAACGGGTTTGCGAGAGGTAGCGTTAGCTTCGCATACTCGATCACGCGATTTGTTTCAACGTTTGTCGGCAGTAAAAGGGGTGTCGCCCGTTTTTTCAAGTCCTATTTTTCATGAGTTTGTTGTTCGTTTAGAAAAACCTGTGGAAGAGGTCTTGGCCGGCATGGCCGAACAAGGCATTCAAGCAGGATTTTCATTGAAAAACCATTATCCAAAATTAGGTAATTGCCTATTAATTTGCGTCACCGATACAAAAACTGACGATGATTTAATTGCTTATGAAAACGCCTTACGTTCCATTCAATAAAGAAAATAGCCCGTATGAAGCGAAATATAGGGAATAATTGCCTCTTTGTAAAAAGAAGAATTAAAAGGTGAAAATATAAATGCTCATTTTTGAAAAATCTCGAAAAAATAGGCGAACATTAGCGCACGCTATTGCAGATAAAATGGATGCTAGTGATATTCCCGCGAATTTATTGCGTCGCGATATGCCCCGCCTCCCCGAATTATCCGAGTTGGAAGTTGTCCGCCATTTTACGCGTTTATCTACGCAGAATTTTTCAATCGATACCCACTTTTACCCTTTAGGTTCCTGCACGATGAAATACAACTCCCGTGCCGCTAACCGTTTAGCTTCATTACCGGGTTATTTAAAACGTCATCCTTTATCTCCGGTTCCTCAGAGCCAGACTTTTTTACAATGTCTTTATGAGTTACAAACAATGCTAACCGAAATTACCGGGATGGAAAAAATTTCGTTGACATCAATGGCTGGGGCGCAAGGAGAATTCGCTGGTGTTGCCATGATTAAAGCTTATCACGAAAATCGCGCCGATTACGATCGTACCGAAATGATTGTCCCTGATGCGGCGCACGGTACCAACCCCGCTTCAGCGGCGATGTGCGGTTTCACCGTAAAGGAAATCTCTACCACTAAAGACGGCGACATCGACCTCGAAAAACTAAGGCAAATAGCAAGCGCTAAAACGGCAGGTATTATGCTGACAAATCCTTCAACCTTAGGCGTGTTTGAAAGACAAATTTCAGAAGTTGCAAAAATCATTCACGACGCCGGCGGATTACTCTATTACGACGGCGCAAATCTAAATGCTATTTTAGGGAAATACCGCCCGGGCGATATGGGTTTTGACGTCATGCATTTAAATTTGCATAAGACCTTCGCCACACCCCACGGTGGCGGTGGCCCCGGCGCAGGACCGGTAGCGGCTGGGCCCCGGCTTTCTGAATTTCTGCCCGTTCCCATGGTTGGGAAAAATAAAGAGGGTTACGATTGGTTAATGGAAAAAGAATGTCCTAAAACTATTGGGAGATTATCCGCCTTTATGGGAAACGCCGGTGTATTATTGCGTGCTTATATTTATTTGCGCCTGCTCGGAAAAGAAGGTTTATCGCGTATTGCTGAATTTTCCACCTTAAATGCTAATTATTTAATGAAACGATTAGAACAACTTGGATTCACGCTCGCTTTCCCCAAGCGACGTGCTTCGCATGAATTTATTATTACCTTAAAACCATTAACCCGCGCTTACGGCGTAACGGCGCTTGACATTGCTAAACGCTTACTCGATTACGGTTTCCACGCGCCAACGATTTATTTCCCACTATTAGTGCCAGAATGTTTATTGATTGAGCCTACTGAAACTGAGAGTAAAGAAACTTTGGATCATTTTATCGAAGCGATGGGAAAAATCCTGACCGAAATTAAAACCACCCCCGACCTATTGCGCAACGCACCTCACCAGCAACTCATTAACCGACTTGATGAAGTCAAAGCCGCACGCGAATTAGATTTACGCTGGTATCCAATCCCTAAAGAAATGGAAATTTTTATACAATAATGGGTGCGGTTTTTTAGAGCTCATATACGGTTATTGACATAATCTTTCCATTTTTATTTGACTTAGCGTTAATAATGGATAAAACTGCGGTTCCGTACGATGTAAAAAATGCCCGTCGTTCCCGTGTGTAGGCTGTCTACCGAAATAGAAAAGAATAGAACGCTTTCACGGCCGAAGACACGGGAATCCAGGCTAAGATGCTGCGAAAAGCGCCCTCGATGTTTTTCTTTTAGCCCTAACCTGGATCTCCCCAACTCGGCCGTGGAGGGTTTTGTATTCTTCACAATACAAGCATACAAGCAGACGGGCTCGCGGGAAGGTGGCGGAGGGTTAATTGACAACACGGCTTAGAATTCGCCTTTTAACTTTAGGGCAGGTTAAATTTTAGAACAATCTCAATTTTCTCTAATGCGGCGATTAAGAATTTTTTATTTTGGCAATGGAATTTTAATTTTATATTTTGAATATAAAATTCTACCGTATGAACGGATAAGGACAGTCGCCTAGCGATAGCCTTCTAACGTTGACCTTGTTAGCAAAATCGCAATTTCTAATTCACGCTGTGTTAGAAACATCGGGGTATAATTCACCTATATAATATCGTTTTGTTGGTAAAGATTTCGGTCGATGTATTTTCTTAGATTCTTTATCCTTCTGGGTGCTTAATGTACTTTCCTCTTCTTGCCTCCGGAGAAGCTCTTTTATCCAAAATGGAATTTATTGATATCGCTCATAACAGGAGTCCTCTTTATTTCTTATATGGTCTTTTTCTTTGATCGCTGTTCTACTTCGTGTTCAAAAACGATAATATGAGCAGCTAAGCGACGAATATTCTCTCAGCTGGCTTCCACTACTACTTAACTGGTCTTCAAGAAACTCTTGAGCCATCCGTTTAATCAATGCTTTCCCTGTCAGTAGATTTTCTTCCAATTCTACCTTATCGATTACAGCCTTCCTTTCTGGTTCATTTTCAATGATTCTTCGTTTTCTTTTAAGACCTCTAATATGATATTGTGATGACATCAGTAGGCCATCTGTGTGATATTAGCCGGAGAGATTAAAGAGATTAATCTTAATCAGGTAAATAAAGTATATGTCGATTAGCATATTTACTTCTTTTGAAAATAATAATATGAGAATTAAGCAAGATTGATCTGGGTGTATATTTATGAGGCTAGCTCTTGTTTTTTACCTAATTTTCGAATTATCTGTTTCAAACATGATTGCTTTTACAAACCATCAAACTTTAAATTTTTCAAATTCGATAGTTAATAAACTGGTAACCATTTATGGGCATGCTATCTATATATTTGTAATGCAATGAAAGTTTGCTAAAAAATAAAATTTTACTGATACACGGTCTTTTTGGTGCAAAAGGGCAATGGTACAAGATGGTGTTAACCCTTTGTCAAAGGCGTTTTAATGTCGTCGCACCAGATTTAGCAGGATATAGCAGGATATGGGAAAAGCCAGGGCTTTCCTCTTGAACCAAGAAGTCAATTTTCTGAATCGTTTTGCTCACCGATTGAACATGCATATCTTTAATATTGCAGGCAATTCAATGGGAGGAACGATTGCCGCACTCTACGCAGAAAAATATCCAGCCCAAGTTCATTCATTAGCTTTTATTGGTGCCCTATTCGGCCTACTTGATCCCTTCTCTCTTCTCTGACAAAGAATAAAACGAATTAATACGAATCCTTGCATACCCTTAACTTCCAATGAATTTGATGAGGAAATGAAATTGCTTTTCTATGAAGCTTACCCGGTGAAGTTAGAAAGGAGAAGTTATTTACTGAAATTTTACAGATCTTATAAAGAACGCTTAGAAAGAACTACTAAAATTGTTTTTGCAGATGCCACTATCCTAGAAAATTCGCTTAGAATTTCAGTACCAACCCTAATTATTTGGGGAAAACAGGATCATCTTTTAAGTGTGAAATCCGCATCTGCGGTGCGAGCCAATATTAAAGGTAGTAGGCTGGTGATTTTAGGGAAGAGTGGACATTTGCTGCCGCTTGAAAAACCGACCATTGCGGCGTCAATTTATTTAAATTTTCTTTAGGGTGTGCTCCATGCCTCTGCATCCCGAAGCTAAAGCGTTTCTAAAAGATACCCTGCATCCAGGATGGATATTAATAAACTTACTATCATTGAGGCTCGTGAGCTTTTTAAAAAAGCTATGTTGTCTCTAAGCATCGTTGAAAATACGTGTCAGCTAACGGAAGCCGTTATAGAAATTGATGAGGGGGGTTATTCCTATACGCATATACTCCGATGCACCAGTCCAAAGCGGTGATTCTCTTTTTTCAGGAGGTGGTTTTGTCTTAGGCACGCTGGATGCATATGATCACGATTGCAGAAGACTATGCGCTGTATCAGAATGCACAATTATTGCAGTAGACTATCGATTAGCACCCGAGCATAAATTTTCCACGGCTTTAGAAGATTGCCTGAAAGCTACGTGTTGGGTTCAGCCTAATATCTCACGATTTAAACCTCAGTATGAACGGTTGATTGTCGTTGAGGGGATAAAAGTGCGGATCGTAATTTAGCTGCGTTTAAAACGCTTATATTGCAGCGAAGTCCACCTTTTAGCATTGATCTCCAAATTCTGATTTATCCTAATAATTGATTTTACTTGTTCTACCCTTTCGCACCAACTTTATGAGGAAGATTATACTTTGATTCAAAACACATTACAGTGGTGTTATGCGCACTATCTGAGTCCTACACAAAATCGATCAGATCCGCAGCTCTCGCCCATTTTTCACCAAGATTTTAACGATCTACCACCTACTTTCATTTTGGCTGCTGAGTTTGACGTTCTTAAAGATGAAGTGTGTTTGTATGCACAGAAATTAAAAAAAGTAGACGTACCAGTAAGGTTCAATGAATGCGCGGGCATGATGCATGGTTTTATAAGTCTATCAAATAGCATAAGTGTAGGTTTTAAAGAGCTTCAAGATATCGAAAAGGAAACTGAGAAATTATTGAATAAAGAGGTTTAAGCATTTGTGCTTAAGACAGTTTTTTAACGATTTCCAGCGCAAATAATTGTGCGCGTGTCCGACAGTTAAATTTTTCCTTCAAACGGTCAATTAGATTTTTTATGCTTCCCTCTGTAATAGCTAAGAGCTTGGATACTTCACAAACAGTAAAATCAAGTTTCATGAAGTGAAGGATATCATACTCACGCTTTGTTAAAGCCTTTTGATTTATGGAATCTTATTACTTATCTCAAAGGAAGCAGCTTTTTTCCGTTATGGTGTGGTATTAACTGATTAATATCGTTAAGAAAATTTTTTCAAAATCAAGTAGTTTAGTAATTCTAGTATTTATTAGAAGATGAGAGAGATCTTTCTCTAAATATATTGGAGCTATAAGAATAAGAGTCACAATAGTCGTCACTTTTCTGGATAAAACTAACTCCTAGAGGGATTTTGAATTTCTTTGTTCTAATTTCATGCATTTCACGTTCCATCTTTTCATATATTCCATCACCCCACGTCCAAATGTCTTGGGCGAACTCCTTATTTGTCACAAAAGTATCATATTTAGCATATTTAGTTACATATTCTAAGTCACATTATCGATCAGTGGTTAATTCAAAATAACGTCCGTCAGTAAATCGTCTTGCGAAATGAAAAAAAGTGATTCCAACGTTCTCACAAAGGTGTTTTAGAACTTCATCCATTTTTTTGAATGAATATAAGAAGGTAGTAGCCTTGATCCAATCATAAAGGCCCATGACTAGTTTCCTTATTTTTAAAAGTCTAACGATTAAAACCGCATCATTTGCAAAGGCTATGAGCATTTCTACTAAGAGGGCATTTTCAACCAATTACTCTAAGACGCAGACTATACTTTTTTCTTGTTTTCGGCCTATAAAATTTTTTCTAACCCATAAACCAAATAATCCAACTCCATCACCTTACGACAAGCTAGGAAAATTCCTGGCATGGTGCAATTGCGATCCATGCCGTCGTGGCGGATGGTGAGTGTTTCTCCATTACTGCCGAAGATCACAGATTGATGGGAGAATAAACCGGGGAGGCGTATGGAGTGGATGGGGATACCATTTTTTATTTCGCCGCGAGCGCGGTCTTTAAAAGGTTCCTCTTTTTTTGAAGGTCGCATTTCGCCTATCATCTGTGCCGTTTTCATGGCTGTTCCTGAGGGGGCATCAATTTTTTGGGAATGATGCATTTCAATAATTTCTACGTCGGGAAAATAGCGCGCTGCTTCTTTTGCGTATTTCATCATTAACACCGCACCGACAGAAAAATTAGGAGCCACAATTGCGCCGAGCTTTTTATTACGGCATCGTTTATCTAAAAGAGCGATTTGTTCTAACGTCAATCCCGTCGTGCCAATAACAGGTCTTGCCCCGGATTGAACAATAATTTCGGCGTTGTGAAATACCGATTGAGGGGTTGTGAAATCGATGACAACATCCGCATGAGTGGTTTGAATAGTTTTCGCCAAATCGTTTTGGCGACCGGTTCCAGACATTAGTTCAAAATCGGGTTGGGCCGTGATGTTTTCTTTTACCAACCGGCCCATTTTGCCATTAATTCCATTAATAATAACGTTAATGGTCATGTTGGGATTTGAAGTTTTTCATCACAAAATCCCAATTGACCACTTGCCAAAAATTATTAACATATTTGGGACGGTCGTTCCGGGTATCGATGTAATAGGCGTGTTCCCAAAGATCACAAGTCATTAGGGTTTTTTTGCCTTCAGTCATGGGATTTCGAGCGTTGACAGTGCTTAAGACTTCTAATTTGCCATTTTTATCTTTAACGAGCCAAGCCCATCCTGAGCCGAAATGATTATTTGCGGAGTTGGTAAAAAGCGATTTAAATTTGTCTAAAGATCCAAAAGTTTTATCAATAGCTGAAGCTAATTCGCCAGAGGGATCTCCACCGCCATCAGGGCTCATACAGTGCCAATAAAATGTATGGTTCCAATGTTGTGCTGCATTATTGAAGATTCCGCCATCGGATTTTCGAATAATTTCTTCCAGAGGTTCCTTTTCAAAAGGGGTGCCTTCGATAAGTTTGTTGAGTTTATTGACATAAGCTCTATGGTGTTTTCCGTGGTGATATTCGAGCGTTTCTTGAGAGATATGCGGTTCCAGTGCGTTGAGTTTGTAGGGCAAATCCGGTAATTCAAAAGCCATTAGAGGTTCCTCCTTTTTTCATTTATCTTGACTTTCGCACGATACCCTATTATAGGTTCAATTTCTATAGATTTTCAGAGAGATGTTTGGGTGGTTATTTAAGTGTCCGCGGGTGTCTTCTGACTGATGCTATCCAGGGTATTTTTCTGGAAGGCTTATTTGACAATCCTTTAGTAAAGCACTAAATTAGTGCTATTTTGAAATGCGGAGGTTATTATGGCTGTTTTAGTAGGCCGGGAAGCGCCTGACTTTACGGTCCCAGCGGTTTTGGCCAATGGTGATATCGTAGAAAATTTTAATTTAGTAGAGGCTATCCAGAATAAATACGGGTTAGTATTTTTTTATCCTCTTGATTTTACATTTGTTTGTCCGTCAGAATTGATTGCTCTAGATAAAACGATTGCGGACTTTCAAAAACGCAGAGTAGAAGTAATTGGTGTTTCCATTGATTCCCAGTTTACCCATAACGCTTGGCGCAATACCCCCGTTGAAAAAGGAGGCATCGGTCCGGTGCGTTATCCATTGGCTTCTGACGTTACCCATAGTATTTGCCGTAGTTACGGGGTTGAACACATGGCTGGTGTTGCTTTGCGCGGCGCATTTTTAATTGATAAACAGCGTATTGTGCGTTCGCAAATCGTGAACGATTTGCCACTTGGACGTAGCATCCCCGAGCTTCTGCGTTTGGTCGATGCGTTACAATTTACAGAGGAGCACGGCGAGGTTTGCCCGGCTAACTGGAAGAAAGGCGATCCCACTATGCAAGCCTCCCCAGACGGAGTTGCTAAATATTTAGCGGAAAACGCTGACAACTTATAATGATTACTTAAATAAAAGCAGAAACGGCGATAGAAATACTGTTGCCGTTTTTTAATTTTGTTATACTTGTTTCTGGTATTTTTTCTAAATGGAGAGAACATCATGCCAAAAACAAGCTCAGAAAGAGAGGTCGTTGCTTTAAGGAGGCAATTAAAGGTTTATGAAAAGGAGATGGAAAAGTTACAGAATCTTTATCAACGAGAAATTGAGAAAGTAGCCAAAAGTGCTTATGAAATGGGTTTGCTGGAAGCGGGAACCGGCACTGTTAAAGCTTCAGTCTTAAAAAGAATTCAAGCGAAAAAAGCCGCCCCGAAAAAATCCAAGAAACAGACGAAAAAGAATCGCATTAAAAAAAGTTCTTTAGAATCCTTACAAGAAGCATCGGCTTCATCAATAGAAATGGAAACGCCGACGGCGATGACTGTTCCCGAACCGGTAGAGAACTAATTTTCTAAGACAAGCTCTTGGTAATACCGGGAGCTTAGTTACCCGGTTTTTTTAAGACGCCCATCGATTTGATTGCTAATCTTACAAAATAATTCAGCAGCACATTTTGCGTCATAAATAGCTGAATGAGCTTCTTTTTTATTAAAAGGAAGATTGGCCGCGCGTAATGCTTTGGCCAGGACAGTCTTACCAAAGACAATAGCGGCTAAGGTGGCGGTGTCAAAGCAAGTGAATGCGTGAAAAGGCGATTTTTTTAGCTTGCAGCGCTTCATGGCAGCTTTAATAAAAGTCAAATCGAAATGCGCATTATGGCCGACGAGCACAGCGCGGCGGCACTGGGTGACATTAACGGCCTTTTCAATAAAAGCAAATAAATCTTGCAATGCTTTCTTTTCATCCACTGCAAATCGGAAAGGGTGATAAGGATCGATGCGCGTGATTTCTAAAGACGCTGGATCTAATGCAGCACCTTCGAAAGGGAGAACATGGCAAGCGAATAATTCTCCCTGACACAATTGCCCTTCCTGGTTCACTTCAACTAAAACAGCCGCAATCTCGAGTAGCGGATTTTTAAGCGGCTCAAGTCCGCCCGTTTCAATATCGACAACGACAGGGAGGTATCCGCTAAAGCGATCTTTGAGGGAATAAATTTTATTGTTATTTGTGTTCATGGGATTGAATCTGCCACTGCAAGGTTTGGCCCGCAAAAACTGGCACAACGTGTTCATTCCCAAAAGGGAGCGATTCTGCGACCTGCCAGGGTTGATGGATGAGCGTAATTTGGCTGTTATTTAGTGGTAACCCATAAAACTCTGCGCCGAAACGACTGGTGAAAGCCTCTAATTTATCCAGAGCATTTTGGCTCGCGAAAATTTCTGCGTAAAGCGCAACAGCCGCGGGCGCATTGTAAATACCCGCGGAGCCACAAATAGATTGTTTTTTTGTTTGCGAGTGGGGTGCACTATCGGTGCCCAAAAAAAATTTTGGGTTTCCGCTGGTGGCTGCTTGAATTAAGGCCATTTGGTCTTCACTGGTTTTTAAGATAGGAAGGCAATAATAGTGAGGTCGGATGCCGCCGCTCAATAGATCATTTCGATTGAATAGCAAATGATGCGGCGTAATGGTTGCGCCAAGTTTAGAAGGAGCTTCTAAAACAAAATCCACGGCAGTTTTAGTAGAAATGTGTTCAAAGACAATGCGAAGTTGAGGAAATGTTTCTACTAAGGGCAGGAGCTCGCGTTCAATAAAAACCGCTTCACGGTCAAAAATATCGACTGCGGAATCAACAACCTCTCCATGAATTAAAAGCGGTAAATCGACCGATTGCATCTTTTCCAACAGCGGATAAATCGCTTGGAGATTTTTTATCCCGGCTTGAGAATGAGTGGTGGCGCTCGCGGGATAGAGTTTGCAGGCGACAATAATTCCTGATCGTTTTGCGGCTTTGATTTCTTGTTGGGGGGTGGATTCGGTGAAATAAAGTGTCATCAGCGGTTCAAAGTTACTGGATTTAGGAACGTGTGCTTTAATGCGATCATAGTACGCTTTTGCTTGTTTGACAGTCGTGATCGGCGGTACAAGGTTTGGCATTACAATGGCTCGATGAAATTGAGCAGCAATGTCTGGGACGGTGCGTGGGAGATAAGAACCATCGCGGAGATGACAATGCCAATCGTCCGGGCGAATTAAAGTTATTTTTTTCATATACGCCATGTACCATAGTTAGCCAGACTTCGCAATGTCTGAGAGCCTGCCGAATCCAATAGGTTTTGGAAAACCTTTACGATATAGTTTGAAGGGACATCGAACATCTTCTCGACTTGGCCGTGAAGGTTTTGTATGCTTCAATAATACAGCAGACAGTCTCGTAGGAGGACGACGGGTTTTAAGTTTTTCGCTCTCCACCATGAGTGGGTAATGGTAGTGGCCATTGTATCAAGGAGCTTTGAAAGGAACAAGGCGAAAGAGAGCATCAATTTTACAGTTATTAGGGGTTTATGCTTAAGTTGACGCCTAGGCGTCTGCGCGGGAATGGCGAAGCCTAAAAATTGAAAGGGCTATGAACTTCTTCATTCATTGGGTGATTCACTTACCTCAGGCACTTGAGATAAGACATATCAAGAAACAGTTTATCATTGGAAGGTAGAAGAAAAGATGGCTTATAATTAGTATTGTTGAACGATTTGGACTTCAAAAAGAATTACAACAAGGATTTGAACAAGGTTTGCAAAAAGGAAAGGAAAAGGCGGGTATATGTTATTGTTGAAGTTACTTCAGCGCAAATTTCATGTGTTGCCGGTGCTTTATTCCAAGAAACTTGAGAAAGCAGATGCTGAAACGTTGTTAAAATAGGGCGAACGACTTCTGGGCGCCGACGCTTTAGAAGAGATATTTTAAGGTTAATGTAAGTTCCCGTTTTATCCTATAAGCTGCTTATTTGCAAAACGATTTTTTAACATTATTAATTCTTACACCTAGCACTGCATAAAAAATACGTTCATTTTTCTAAAAAATTTGAATCGGTATGATTTGGCATGCCAGTATCTATCATATTATTTAAAAAATAAAATTCAGGAAATAACATGTCTCGTGAGTTTAATTTTATAACGATTCGTACCTCGTTTACCCTCATTATATTCCGGGGTTCTTTGCCGAAACTACCCCCATCACACAAGACGATCTAATCACGGCGTGTTCAGAGGCTAGGGAAGAAGATCGCGAGAAAAAATGGAATGATATTCGTGTGCGGATTAGCCAAGCTCAAATTAATGGGCTGGCTTTATGCGAACGGTGTTGATTTGGAAACTCAGGCCTAGATCTTAAAAACTAATGTTACTCAACGAAAGGGCTATCCTTCAGTATTATTTTTCAGAAAACATTGATAGGGAAACAGAAGAAAATAAAACGGATACCTATCCTCGGAATGAAAACCCGCGTTTAAGAGTCCTCAAAGATTTTATGCTGATGCTATCTCAACAGGTTGCTTAGAGATATTTCTGCAATTTCATCAAGAAGGTGTATATCGAACGTCTTCGAGCTCCTTCTCACCTTGGTTTGGTCAATCATTATGATCACAACATCTCCCCGTTATTGAGACAATTGGAAGAAGCCTATCGGATAGCAAGCAATGAAGAAACAAAAGGGGAAGAATCGATAACTTTTCATATTAACTTTTGGACCTCCTCCCAGTGGGGAGCCAATGGTGGCTTTCCTGACTGCGACGGTTCTTGAGATCGCGTAGACTCCCCACCTTAGGGAATTGAAGGTGATTAACTAAAATTTCAAACATCCTCTGTTCTTAGTGCATAAACAAAACAATTAAAAATCTAGCAAAAAAGCGACAGTGGCCAGGCGTGTTTCAGGAGTTTCTTGCGCTTCGGTAAGTAATTTTTCGACGACTAAATAAAGCAGCGTAGCAACACCAAACGCGATGATGGCGATTCGAAAATTAAGGGATAATCTGGAGACGATGCCAAAACCCAACGAGGCGCCGATTAATATACATAAACCAATAAGAAAAATCACAAAAACACCGAGGGCGCGTTGAACTTTATTATCTGCCATTTTTAATGTGGTGGCCATCCCGAGAAAAAGCGTTTCCAAAGCCAACGCTAAGGCAATAATAATGCCGCTTTGTGAAAATTTGCTAAAAAAAGAAACGCCGACGAGAATACCATCGATAAAAACGTCAATGGCGATAACAACAATCAGGGACGGTAATCGTTCAAAATGACGAGTTGAAGTGGAAAATTTATCCGCGAACCATTTTGTCAGAAGCATCACAACACTGGTTAAAGAAGGCGAAGGTTTCTTGAGAAAACTTAAAATACCACCGACGATCATTAGCAGCACCGTGATACTGGTAAATCCGAGGACCACTGACCACGCAATCACGTTAGGGCTTCTAGTTTGGCATAGCTAGCGACCAGCCATTTTGTGCCGTGGTAATCGAATTTCACTTGCAAGCGCGCATGTTCGCTATGGCCTTCGTAATTAATAATAATGCCCGGCCCGAATTTTTTATGACTTACGCGCTGCCCAACGTAATAACCCGTCTCACCCACCAGAGATTTTTGAGTAGAAGTGATTGTAGCAGGGCACGCTATTTTAGGAGTGGGGCGAACAGCATCGATTAATTCCGGTGGAATTTCCTGAATAAATCGGGATGGCTGATTGAATTTTTCCAAACCGTGCAGACGGCGGTTTTCCGCATAGGACAAAATTAATTTTTCCCGCGCACGCGTCATGCCAACGTAACACAAACGACGTTCTTCTTCTAAACCGTTAGCAGTATCGATAGACATACGATGCGGAAATAAATCCTCTTCCAAACCGCTAATAATCACTAATGGAAATTCCAAACCTTTCGCCGCATGTAGCGTCATTAAGCTCACACAATTGCTGTGTGCGCTTGCTTGCTCTTCGCCAGTTTCCAACGCGACATGAGAAAGAAAAGCATCCAATGGCGATAACGCTAAATCATCCGTTGGTGTAAATTGAGAGGTCGCATTAATCAATTCTTCTAAATTCTCAATGCGCGAAAGCCCTTTTTCACTATTATCTTTTTTATACAAAGCGAGTAAACCGCTTTCCATCAGCATTTTTTCGGTTTGTTCCGCTAGCGACAGATTTTTGGTTTCGTCTTGCAATCGGTCAACTAATTTTATGAAGTGCTGTAACGCGTTGAGCGCACGTGCATTCAACGTCTGATTGGTAATTAAATGCTGAGTGGCTTGCCAAAGGGAAAGAGCGTGATCGCGTGCAGTTGTGCGCAATGCCACTAGCGTTGTATTTCCGATGCCACGCGTCGGGACATTCACAACGCGTTCAAAACCAGCGTCGTCGTTTCGATTCGCCAGCAGTCGCAAATATGCCAACGCGTCTTTAATTTCAGCGCGCTCAAAAAACTTTAAGCCACCGTAAATACGATACGGAATTTGCCGATCAATCAGGGATTCTTCAAATAAACGAGATTGTGCATTCGAACGATAAAGAATAGCGACGTCGTTATAAGAGTGGCCCTGACGAACCCAGGCGTCAATACAAGAAATTACATAAAAAGCTTCGTCGCGCTCATTAAACGCCATGTATAAAGTGATGGGTTCGCCAGTGCGGCTGTCGGTCCACAATTTTTTTTCGAAGCGATTTTTATTGTTATCGATAACAGCATTTGCGGCATTGAGAATCGTCTGCGTTGAACGGTAATTTTGTTCTAAACGGATGGTTTTCACACCAGTAAAATCGCGCGAAAAATGATGGATGTTTTCAATTTTTGCACCGCGCCAGCTATAGATCAATTGATCATCATCACCCACCGCCATGAAAACGGTCTGCTCGCCTGCTAGCGCTTTTAGCCAAGCGTATTGAATGGTATTGGTATCTTGAAATTCGTCTACCAAAATATGCTGAAATCGCTGCGGATAATACTCGCGAAGCGTGGCCGAATCGCGCAACAATTCTAACGTCCGTAATAATAATTCCGCAAAATCCACAAACCCGCTTTGGCGACAAACATCTTCATAGGCTTTGTACACTTTGACTAACGTTTCGGTAAAATAACTGCTATCTCTATCAAGAACTTGATGCGAACGCCGTCCTTCTTCTTTTTGTTTGTTAATAAACCACAGGGTTTGTTTCGGCGGCCATTGAGACTCTTTTAAATTGAGACTCCGCTGCATGCGACGGATAAGACGGTATTGATCATCCGTATCGAGAATTTGAAACGATTGTGGCAATCCAGCTTCTTTCCAGTGGGCGCGGAGCAATCGGTGTGCTAAACCATGAAAGGTCCCTACCCACATCGCACCCATCGGCATATCCAGCATCGACTCGATCCGCCCACGCATTTCATACGCCGCTTTATTGGTAAACGTCACGGCTAGAATGCTGTAAGGCAAAACATTTTTTTGTTGGATCAGCCAAGCAATACGATGCGTTAACACCCGCGTCTTCCCACTACCTGCGCCGGCCAGTACCAACACATGGTCAAATGGTGACGTAACTGCTTCTTTTTGCGGCGAATTTAGCGATTCCAACAGACTCAAATTTTCCATGCCGCTCATTGTACCGAAGTGGCACAGGAATGGCGAGATTCTTTCCATTCTTTGGCGCTAAGAGCCTAAAGTGAGCGATTAGACGCTCTTTTATGAGCGATTGGACGGTAATTGGTGGGCGATTAGACGGTCCGGTCTTCAAGAGTTAGACCGACTCCGAAAAATAGCGGGCCGAAATTTTTTAATTTGAATTCGTCATTTCCGACTACGCGAATGACAGAACTGTAGGAGTCAAAATTAGTTGGTATTCTTTAGCAATAAGCACTTTAATCTTTAGCAATAAGCACTTTAATAAAGAAAAGTTGCCGCGTGATAAGGAGCGAAGTTAGAATGTTACGTTCAGCCCATATCTTCTATTAGCTGATATACTTTAGACGATTAGATTCATTTCTTTTATGGAACCTTAAAATGCCTAAACACACAGATACAGATTTAGGTCCACTTTTGTCTTCAATAACGTCCCAGTGGTACGAGAAGCGAATAGCAATTTATCCTTGGATTAAGGCTCGAATGCCAGCAAAAAAATTATAAATAACTTTATTGCCCTTATTAAAAACTTGGGTAATCCACCAAATGAATTAATTAACGCTATATTAGAAGCTTTATTATTTGAGGATGCTGTTATCAAGGATCATTTTTCTTTTAGTGATAGGATTGGGCGCTTATTGAAGGCTAGCAAAAATCTGTTAACTTAGCACTTTAGAAATAAGGAAGTTCAAGAGTTGTTTAAAGGAGTTGCTTGATTTTTTTAATACCATTGGTGTGTTTAAGGAACTGCAGGAATTTAACCTTACGGAAGAAGCAATTTTTGCAGCAGTACTAAAGATTAAGGAAAAGAGGGAAAAAGGAGAGGGTGTTTCGTTATTGGAAGAATTAAAGAGGCAACTCTTGCAACAAGAACAAGAGCCATCCAGAGTACCTGTACGCATGGATACTCCTCCTCAATCCCCAGATTTTAACAAAGGCAATAGGATATCTAACCCCAATCCTCCACCCTTGTTAGTTTTACCACCTAGCAACCTCTTAAAAGAAAAAGAAAGTGATGAGCCTATGAACTCCCCCGGTCCTTTGGATCCCCTCTTCTTTCTTTTCTAACCCACCAAATGCTCTGAAGCTGATTTGAGAGCTCCTTTATTTAAGCTTGAGAACTTACTAGATGGTAGAAACCCTTTTTCATTGGGAAACTCTTTGATTCTCTGAACGTAATCCAACTTTATGTTTATCCTCTGAGAGAGGTAGTAATGAGGATAATGAAGTCAATGATCTTGTAAATAGTTTTTTGAATAACAACAGTTATTAATATAAAGGTTCAGTTTTTCTAGAAGTTCCGTAAAAAAGTGGGAACATTATTATGCGCAATGATACAAATAATTCTAATTCTAAAGTTGAGGTCGAAGGAAAATCCGTGAAGTCAACTTTGGTTGATAATCGAGAGTCCGAAGTTTTTCCGCTGATGAAATTTCGAATGGACAATCTAGTAGGCCTGTTTAACTTAGAGGATAAGCTTGGGATTGGAGGAGGAGAGAGAGGACCCTATCAAGGGAAGAAGATGAAAATGGTTTCTTTATTTTAACTCCTTTCCACAAGACAAATTAACTTTCCCAGCTGCCATTCTGAACGACGCGCTTGCTCAGGGCAATCTCTGAGGAAATTACTTCATATGTTTTTAAGCATGGTTTGGTATACTGTAGATAATAGTCAATAGGTAGAAGGGGACTAAAAATACCCAACTGTACGAACGAAAGTTACGGCGAAAAACGTGAGCTGGAAAAATTTAGAAACTCTGGGTTTCGCATAAGTAAGTACTGTTTATTGGGGTTTAATGAGGAAATAAATTAGAGCAAGACCTTACTCCTCAAATAAGTGGCGATTATTGGACTTTCGCAGCGTTGTTTTGAGCTATTTCTAGAGGTGATTGATCAATCTAACCGATGGGGCCCCCATTCCGAATGGACAATGAGGAGGAACAGGTAATGAGAAAAAGGGCAGCGCAGACAATTGTCGACGCAATGTGTGTAAAGAAGGAGAATGGAATTCTGCTGGGTCAAGAGTATCCAGAAGGAATATCGGCAAATGATAAGTTTTTTACATCGTGTCATTTTTTGTTTCATAAAGCATCGCGTGATGTGCATGAGGTGTCGTACAACAAACACATGAGGCTTCTTCTGTTGTCGGAGACGCTAATAAACTCTAAGCAATATTTGTTGCATTTTTTTGTTGAGTTTTAAAAACATTTGCAGCGGTGCTCTTATCATTCAAAAGAACTTCTGTGGCGTTTTCAGCCTTAGCCAATTCCGAAGAAAATAACGCTGTTATTCCGGGCGTTGCAGATGATTTTCAACAGACTCAAATAGTCACTCACCACTAAGACAATACGTTTGAAACGCGAGAAGGTATCTTCTTTTCTCCCGTTGCTAATGAATGAGCTGTCAGCTGAGGAAGAAAAACAAAAAGAGGATGGCCATCTTTGCATTGGGTTTATTTTTTCTCCTACTCGGTAGACTATTAATAATAGCCCCGTAGGAAGTATCCCCAGTTGGATCACCAGTTTTGTTTTTTAGTCCACCGTGCCCTGTAATTCAAGGTTCCTTGTCTCCCGATACGTCTACATTATCCTTTCGCCAGGATGTTAATGGAGGGCAGGAAAATTCCCAGTGTAGACTCGGGAGCGGGTTAATTTGTTTCCGAGGACGCATCGTCTCAACTCTAACGATGCTGAGAGGGGAACATCGAACTCATTTGATTTAGACTCCCGTTGACAGCATTTCGCTAACCCGCGATGATGACGCCATGATTAAATCCTCACATAAAGCGCGTCTTCTCACGGGTGACACGCCGACGGGGCGGTTACATTTGGGGCATTGGGTAGGGTCGATCGAAAATCGGGTGGCATTGCAAGATGACAATGATTGTTATTTTTTGCTGGCTAATACGCATGCCTTCACCACGCGGGTCGATCAGCCGGCGGACATTCGACAAAGTAGCATAGATATTACCTTAGATTATTTAGCGGCGGGTATCGATCCCGACAAAAGTGTTATTTTTATTGAATCCGATGTGCCTGCGATTTTTGAATTAGCCGCGTTTTTCAGCATGTTGATTCCTTTTTCTCGCTTGATGCGAAATCCAACGATTAAAGACGAAATTCGGGACAAAGAACTGGGTGATAATTATTCGATGGGTTTTTTATTGTATCCCATCCTGCAAGTGGCCGACATTTTAGCTATTCGCGCGCAAGTGGTGCCAGTAGGAGAAGATCAAATTCCGCATTTAGAAATGACTCGTGAAGTAGCTCGACGTTTTAATCAAATGTATTGCGGCGTCGACTCTCATACGGAAGATAAAGATTATCCTAAGGCGGGTGGATTATTCCCAATACCGGAAACGAAAGTGGGGCGGGTGCGGCGATTGGTTGGCACAGGCAAGCCTGGCAGAAATGGTCAATTATTAAAAATGAGCAAATCATTAAATAATGCTATTTTTTTAAGCGATCTGCCAGATATGGTGCAGAAAAAAATTATGAATATGTACACTGACCCCAAACGTCTTCGTGCGACCGACCCCGGAACGGTTGAAAATAATCCGCTGTGGGTTTTTCACGACACATTTAACTCCGATAAAAATTGGGTAGACGAGGCGAAAACCCGTTACCGAGAAGGTCGAATTGGTGATGTGGAATGTAAAAAACGATTGGTTGAAGTATTATTGGAGTTTCTCAATCCCATTCAACAACGACGGGCTGAATATGAAAATGACTTTTCTCAAGTGCAAAGAATTTTGAATGAAGGCGCCGAGCAGGTCAACGAAATTGCCGATGAAACTTTGCGTTTTGTGAGAAAAGCTACAAAACAGCAATTCTAAGCTCTTCGGTCAGCTTGTAAAAATTGTTGCGCTATTTCAAGAAGTTTCGTTATGTTAAAAACATGCCGATTTGATAATCAGCTTGCGGGCATTAAAAAACAGCTAAAGTGGTGCACTTAGTTATCCCGTCTAGCACTTTTCTGTCAATTCCCGGCATTGTCTAACGTCACAATAGGAGGTACGACGTGGTTTATGCACATAATTTAAGCTTTGCGCATTGGGGTTAAACGAGAGATGAAAAAACCTTGGAGTCTTATTGGGGCGGTGAAATTTCGCAACAACAATTCTAACAACAGGCGATCGAATTACAACTCACGAATTGGAAGATCCAAGCGGAAGCGGGAGTGGATTTAATTCCGGTGAGATTTCTCTTGGTACGATCACGTGCTTAACATGGCGGCAAGGGTGGGGGCTATCCCATCGCGTTTCAAAAAGCTCAATTCCAATATAACAAACAGACACCATGTTCTACATGGCGTGTGGACAAGCGCCGAACGGTATTGAAACTTCAACGTGCAAAATGAGCAAATGGTTTGATACCAATTACTATTATATCGCTCCCGAATTCACTACAAACCAAAATTTTGAGTTATGCCACGATGATTTATTTAAATCTACGAAACTGGCGTTAGAAAATAATTATCGCGCAAAACCGGTTATTTTAGGTCCGCTGTCTTTTTTATGCTTAGGTAAATGCAAAGGGGGAATCGTTTAATAAATTTCTTTTGCTTGAAAAATTATCTCCAGTTTATGAAAAAATTTTTCAGCAACTTTCTTCTCTGGGCGTCGAATGGATGCAAGTGGACGAGCCTATTCTCGTTTTGGATTTGCCTCCTGAATGGCAGCAAGTGTTACCGAACGTTTGATGCGGCGTCAACATGAACGTTCGATTTGAAAAAATAAACAAACGACGCAATTAAATTTGCCGTTATTTCCAACGACAACGATCGGTTCTTTTCCACAAACCTCCCAAATTTGCCTGCTTGTGGTGTGATTATAAGCAAGGGAAATAGATGATACCCTCTACAAAGAGAAAATTCGTCAAGAAATTGCTGAAATCATTAGCATTCAAGTTAAGCTTGCTTTAGATGTTTTCGTGCGCGGTGAGCGCGAACGCAATGACATGGTGGAATATTTCGGGAATTGTTCGATGGAATAGCGATCACGAGCAATGGATGAGCTCAAAGTTACGGTCCCCGCTGTGTTAAGCCGCCCATTATTTTTGGGGATGTGAGTCGCGAATGGCCAATGACACTCTGGTGGATCGAATACGTCCACTTTTTAACAACTAAGTCGATTAAAGGGATGTTAAGAGGACCCGTTACCATATTGGCTTAGTCATTCGTGCGCGACGACCAGCCTCGTTCGCAAATAGCCAAACAAATCGCTTTCGCATTGCGCGATGAGGTGCAGGATTTGGAAAGAAGCGGAGTTCGAGTGATTCAAATCGATTAGCCTGCGTTCCGTGAATGCTTGCCGTTGCAAAAAGCGGCTTGACAAGATTATTTAGAGTGGGCGGTGAAGTGCTTTCGCTTAGCGTCTTGTGGGGTTAAAGACGAAACTCAAATTCATACCCACATGTGTTACTCCGAATTTAACGATATTATTGAAGCGACTGCTGCGCTGGATGTCGATGTTATCACCATCGAAAATTCCCGTCCTGAAATGGAAATTTTAAAATCCTTTGAAAAATTCGCGTATCCAAACGATATCGGGCCAGGCATTTACGATATCCATTCGTGGCGTATCCCGTGAGTGGCTGAAATTGAAGAGTTGGCGGTGCAAGCGCTCCAATATATTCCTATTGAACGTTTATGGATTAATCCGGATTGTGGATTGAAGACGCGAAATTGGGAAGAAACGAAAGAAGCACTCAGCAGGATGGTAGATGGCGCGAAACATTTACGCAAGCCGTTTTCTAGTGAAAAGAGACCGACAATAGATTTAGAGCTGCAACCTGCAACCAGTTAAAATTAAAAGACAAATGTCATGGACGGGTCTCATCTTTCTCTGAGCTTTGAGTTGTTTCCGCCAGCTCTGAAAGGGTTCCAGAACTCAAAGTCAGTCTGCCGAACCCTTCAGGATAAAACGATGCGCGTTGTCCGTGCTTTGCGTCAAGACTTCATTGAAGTGGCGCCTCATTTAACTTGCATTGGTCTTTCGAAAACCGCTATATTCGATTTACCGAATAATGATCAGTTTTTAGGTATTAAGCGCATCGTTGCGTTACGGGGTGATTTGCCTCTTGATGAAGATATAACGAATGGTGATTTTAATCAGGCCAATGACTTGTTCGCCTACATTCGTAAATTAACCGGCGATTATTTTCATATTGAAGTTGCTCCCTATCCTGAATTTCATCCTGAGACGAGAACGGTTCAGGAAGCGCTTAAAAATTTTCAACAGAAAATAGCCGCCGCTGCTAATGGAGAGCAATTACGCAATATTTTTATAATCGCGATGCTTATCTTATATTATATTATGTTGATGTGTGTCGAAACGTGGGAATTGAAGCACCCATTGTTCCTGGAATCATGCCCATCAGCGATTTTGATAAGTTAGTTCAATTTTCAAAAACGTGTGCTATAGAAATACCACGATGGTTGTATAAACGGTTAGAGTCTTATAAAAATTATAAAGCCTCATTGAAAGCTTAGGGCGTTGAAGTCGTAACGAAATTTTGTGAAGATTTAATCGCTTACGGGGTCTCGGGACCTCATTTTTACACTTTGAATCAATGTGAACCTACCCAAACCATTATTGGAAACCTTCAATCCATCACCTCTTTCCGTGAACAGGCGGTTGTTGCCCGAATAAAAATTCACGATATAAATTTTCCCATTCTAGGTTGTTTTTTCTAGTCTTAATTTCCAAAATATTTCCAAAATCCGTTATCATTCCCAAAAGTGCTAAAAACTAAAAGCCCACTCGTCCCAGTGCACCTTTGGTGCGCTGGATCAACTATGTTTGAATTGCTGTGAGCAAGTTTGAAAACTGGATAATAAATAGTCATTTTACACACCTTATTCACAGCTTCACAGTGATACCGCAGTTAGCGATTTTTTCTGTTCAAATTTTTTTAATCTGGCATTGGCGATAACAATAATTTTTCGTATTAGTGCTACAAACGCTACCATTTTCTTTTTCCCTTTTTTAACGAGCCCCTCATAAAAGCTCTTTAATTCTGAA
>NZ_CAJRAM010000083.1 GCF_907164965.1 Coxiella endosymbiont of Ornithodoros maritimus | reverse complement strand
CTGAACGCTATTTATATCATGATGGAAACTCACAATCCCCGTGGCTTCGGCCGTCTCAAAGCCTTCGATTCTTTGTCTGTCGGTAGGCAGCCTACGCACGAAGATGACGGGCTTTTTTTAACTACTTGACAAGTCGCAGCTGCTTATTCGTTGTTGACTGTTAGGTCTAATAAAATGAAATTTGTTACAGCCAATTGGAAGCACCTGCGCGGAATGATGGCAACTAATGGACGACATGCCTAGATTGCCTCTTAATAAAGTGGTTAAGGATCAAGTAAAGGGGTAGTAGCATCTTCATTTTTCTCTTTTCTCTTCATTGTTATCCGAAAGATGTTGTGCATTATTACGAACTAAACGATAAGGAGCATTGGCGTTCCATAACACAGTAATTAAACATTGATAATAAAGATATCAATAGCCTTAAAAATAGCGCCCGCAGCTCCATAAGAGCAGTATATAAGACCAATAAAAATAGCAGAAGCTAATCGTGCTACTGTTCAAATAGCAAAGGTTAGCGTAGATTCGCCCTCATCATCCGTTCTCTCGGCGGGAGTGTAAAAACTAAGGCGCGGAAACCAACGACGGTGTTGTACTAGAATCTCTTGGGTTTGTTACGGACGAAGCTACTTCGCGGAGTGATAAATAATAATTGGGCGCTGCACCCAATAATGGGACGCATCCGAGTAATATCCTTCCTAACATAAGGATATTGATCTTATCGTAGATAATAAATCTCCTAAAGCGGCAGAAATTGCGCGCATCATAGATGATTGAATAAAGAGAGAAAACAGCTATTGATAATGCGCATTAATCCCATAAGTTATGCCAGGCAGCCAAATTCGCAAGATCACTGCGGTGCAACTTTGTGACTCTGACACCAGTGATCTACGACGAAGAATATAAATAAAACTGTTGTATTCAATGAATACATTCGTTACTAAATACTCTGCCATTGAAACACCTATAGTGGGCAGAATTGCTGGGTTGAAGAGTGCGCTCAAAGAAGGGGAAAGCGCGCGAGCTAGAGAGCCATATTGGGCGGCAACAGGAAAAACCGGAGCCGGCCATTCGCTTTTTAGGAGATTAACGATTGCTGAGAATGCCCGTTGTAATCGGGCTGGATCATTTTGTTTTATAAATTGGCGAATTTCACAGCCCAAACTAGTTGCTTGATTAGCTGAATTATTGAGAATCAAAAATCGAGTAGAGTCTGAATCGTGGGGTAATTCCACACCAACTAAATAAGCCAGTGAGATTATTTCCTGTAATACCGTAAGGCCTCAGCTCGTTGTTATCTCAGTATCGATTGCGGACTATCTTTTATAAACGCGAGGCGTCAGGTCAGGGTGGATAATTATTACCGGATCTTGCAGGGGTTGATTGCTTATGGGACAGAGTATTTCTAACGCACAATCAGTTATGATTTGCCATACCTCGTGAGACATTTTAATTTTCTCCCAAGAAGGTAAAAAGGGAATCAGCGAATGATAATGAAATTCACTAAACTTAAACTGGACGGATCGTTTTTCTTCTAAGTTGCGAGAGGTTACGTAATACTTCCAGGATTAAAAATTAAAATCATCCTAGCAGAAGGAAGTTAAGGAAATATTAGTTCTGTTGAAGCTTCGATCTCACCATATAGCAAAACCTATTTAAGGCGTTTGTATTAAAACCCTTTTTATAGCGGGGCTCAGGGAACAGTAGGAAAACTGAGAGGAATTTTGTTGTGAAATTTTTGGTTGCCGTAAGTCTGCTGGTAGCAGCTTTGTTTATTTTATTCCCCAGCGACACTCGTTCGCGAAAAACACCCACTTAAGATGAAATAAGACGCACGCTTCAAACGTCACCCGGCGGGAAAAAGCGTTGCGAAGCGAATTAAATGATTTACAAGTGGAATTACATCAGGTTAAAATCCGCAAGCATCCGGAACAGAAAAAATCGACCACAAATACACTCGCACGCCTATGGGCATTAGAAGAAGACGTCGACTTAGGCCATGAACCGTACAATTACTTTGGAGCATTGCGTTTTGCCATGGGATTACCCTAAGAACTTCACCTTTGTTGGGACTCAAAAGCGCCTTTAATACTTCGGGTTTATTATATGAATATCCAAGCATGAATGAAGATCTGCTTTTTTTATTGCAACGACAATACTTTAAAGGTCATTTATTGGAGGTCGGCGATACGTAACCGGGCCATTGTTGTTTTAAGTGGGGCTTTAGAAGGACAAATTATTCATCGCCGTGATTTTGATCATCGAAGCTGGGGAGATGTTAACCTCACCACGGATGAACTCGATATAATGCCGATGTTGAGTACTTGGGCAAATGGTTTAATTGTATTGGATTATGATGACTCGCCGTCAGCCGCCGGCAGTCGCGTGACAAATGCCCGCATTTATTTAAGTCGTGGTTTTTTGACCATCGGAAATTTATCCGGGTCTTCTCTCTAGTTCACTCTGGGTCAAATGTATGTTCCGTTTGGGGAATACGGCAGCACGATGTTGACTACGCCGCTCACTAAATCGTTGGCGAGAATCGAAGCCTGTGCCGCGCTGTATTAGGCTACTACCACCAGAGGGTTTACACCTCTGTGTATGGCTTCTCTTTAAGGGGTCCAAAACTTCCGGCTCTGACCATGTTTTCAGACAAGGGGAATTAATTCAGGATACCAAAGCAGAGGTTTTGATATAGGAGCGGGGTATGGTTACGAATGTTGCTAATTCAGAAGGGATACAAGATAACGATATTTCTCTTTTTGTAACCACCTTTCTTCCCGGAAATATTCGACGAGGCGTGCTGACTCAGTTTGGCGGATTCGGCGAAACGCCAAACGGAAATAATTTACAACATTCCGTTCCTGTGCTGAACGGTCATATGGAATTTTCTCACAGCCCTTTTGGGGGTCTGCTCGAATTATGGCCGTTCGTTTATTTGCGTTGCAAGATGTAGCTTTCAATGGGGGGCGCTCGCCTTCGATTTACCAAAAAACAGTTATTCTTTTGTGATCAGCACCTCAATTTGGAAAAATACAATGGCGGGGATCGAATTTCGTCACGACGTTAATTGTGGCAGAACCGCGCTTGCCAGTACCACAGGCTCCGGCCTGCCTGTACCTCCGGTTAATATCGGGGGCAACTTCAGTTTGATGCTTATTTTTAAGTGCTTAAATGAGCTAAAAGTACCTGTAATATTGATATGAGGGATAGCAAAATTACAGGTGCTCTATAAACTACCGACACCGCCATATTGGAAGTATTTTAAACAAATGATAATCAAAGCATCGCAAACCAATTAAACACTTATCGGATCGAAGGTATGACCTCTATTGAAATTACCCCTTAATAAACAGCGAGAGATGAAAAGTTTTTCTCAGTAAATATAAACAAGCGAAAAGTTTTATTTTATCGCCCCTGTTCAAGAATCTTATAACCTTGAAATAACCTATTTATCATTTCATGGGATTGGATAAGTTGAGAAGCGTTTTATTGGGATATTCACACAAGTCATTAATTAAGCATTCAGAACATTTAGGTCGTCGTGCTATGCAAATATAGCGGCCGTGTAAAACTAGCCAGTGGTGAGTATCCGCTAAATATTTTTTCGGAACTACTTCCATTAATTTCTTTTCAACAGCCAGTGGCGTTTTTCCTCGTGCCAAACCGGTGCGGTTAGCCACACGAAAAATGTGCGTATCCACGGCGATAGCGTGTTTGCCAAATGCCGTGTTTAAAATCACGTTTGCCGTTTTGCGGCCAACGCCGGGTAAAGCTTCCAGTTCCTTACGCGTTTGGGGTACTTTGGAGTGATAGTTTTCAATTAATATTTTGCACGTTTTAATAATATTTTTAGCTTTCGTATTATAAAGTCCAATCGATTTAATGTATTTTTTTAATCCACTTTCACCCAGTGCTAACATCTTGGCCGGAGTATTAGCGACGCGATATAAATCTTTAGTGGCCTTATTAACGCTGATGTCGGTGGCTTGTGCCGATAGGATTACCGAAATTAATAATTCAAATCTAGAGTGATAAATTAATTCGGAGACCGGTTTATGATTGCGTGCTTTAAAACGACGAAAAATTTCTTTACGTTCGGTTTGATCCATTAGAATTTCCCTTTTTTACTCGGACGCGTTCGATCGAAGCACGGATGGCAGTTTTTCGCGCATCCAACGTTTGTTTGGGTGTATTGATTAATTTAGCTTCTTGGTGCTTGCGACGTTGCTCGGCTTTATGGCGGGAAAGTCTTTTTTGTTTTTCTTCATAACGAGAACGCCATTGTTGCGCCTTTTGTTTTTTTTCGTGAGGGGTGGGCGGCGTAATGATTTTAATATCGATGCAGTTCACCGGACAAGGTGGGAGGCATAGTTCACAGCCGGTGCAAGCGTCGGTGATCACCGTGTGCATTAATTTAGAAGCGCCAATAATTGCATCGGTAGGACACGCTTGGATACATTTCGTGCAGCCAATACATTCATCTTCGCGAATGAAAGCAACACTGGCCGGTTTAGTTCTTTCTTCCAACGCAGCGATAGAAGGGGTGGGATCTTGGTGAAGGGCATCGGCTAATTTTAAAAGTGTCTCAACACCGCCGGGTAGACACCGGTCGATAGGAGCTTCGTTGTTAGCCATTGCTGCGGCATAAGGGCGGCAAGCGGCGTATTCACACAAGCCACATTGGGTCTGTGCTAAGATGGCATCGATATCATCAATTAATTTTTCTTTCTCACTCATAGGTCAATCGAGTAGCGGTTTCAGGTAATAATCGTTGCATTAAAGGTTCAAAAGGATTAATCGAATGATCGAGCAATGGCGTTTTTAAATTTGCAAAATTTAATTCATTGCAATTTAAAAATTGTTCGACTCTTTTTGCCGTGACTGGTAAGATGGGTTTTAAATAGGTCGTTAAAATTTTAAATAAATTAAGCCCTTGAGTGCATACGGCTTGTACTTGAGCTTCTTGATTAATTTCTTTAGCGAGCGCCCAGGGCTTTTTCGCGTCGATATATTGATTGGCTCGGTCCGCCAGCGACATAATAACACGAACCGCTTTACTGTAATTGAGGGACTCATAATGATCTGTAATTGTTTGTTCAGCGTGTAAGAAGGATTCGTATAAATCAGCTTTTGGCAATTCGCTCGCTAATTTTCCGCCAAATTTTTTCGCAATAAAGCCAGCGCACCGGCTGGCGAGATTGACGTATTTTCCGATTAGATCGGCATTAACCCGTTGAATAAAGTCATCCAAATTTAAGTCGATATCTTCAACTTGAACGCTTAATTTGACGGCATAATAATACCGTAAATATTCAGGACTTAAATAATCCAAGTAATGGTGCGCTGTAATAAAAGTTCCACGGGATTTTGACATTTTCTGGCCGTTTACTGTGAGATAACCATGGACATAAATGGCTGTTGGTAAGCGAAAACCAGCGCCGGAAAGCATTGCCGGCCAAAAAAGTGCATGGAAATACACGATATCTTTTCCAACAAAATGATAGAGCTCAGTTTGACTTCCTTCTTTCCAATAAGTATCGAAATTCACAGAGGGGCGCTGTTTGGAGAGGTTTTTTAAACTGGCCATATAGCCGATGGGCGCATCCAGCCAAACGTAAAAATATTTATTAGCCGCATTGGGAATTTCAAAACCGAAGTAGGGCGCATCCCGAGAAATATCCCATAACTTTAAATCCTCAGAGAACCATTCTTTGAGTTTATTAGCGACTTGAGGTTGCAAGTGTCCCGCATCGATCCATTTTTTTAATAATTGAGTATAGCAGTTTAAGGAAAAGAAAAAATGTTCCGAATTTTTTTCAATGGGCTTTGCGCCGGATAAAGCAGAAACAGGGTCGATTAATTCAGTTGGGCTATAGGTGGCACCGCAAACTTCACAGACATCGCCATATTGATCTTTGGCGCCACACCGCGGACACGTACCGCGAATGAAGCGATCAGGCAGAAAAATTTCTTTTACGGGATCATAGGCTTGGGAGATAGTCTTCGCAAAAATATCGCCTTTATCTTTAAGGCGGGTGTAGATTAATTCGGCTAATTCACGGTTTTCGGGGGAATGGGTCGTGTAAAAGTTGTCGTATTCAATTAAGAATCCTCTCAAATCTCGAGCGTGCTCCTTATGCATTTTAGCCACCAGCGCTTTTGGGGGGAGCCCTTGTTTTTCTGCGGTGATCATAATGGCTGTGCCATGAGCATCTTCACCGCAAATGAAAAGGCAATCGTTTCCCTTCAACCGCTGAAATCGGACCCAAATATCCGCCTGGATGTGTTCAACCATGTGCCCCAAATGAATAGGCCCATTGGCGTAAGGCAAAGCGGCAGTCACCAGAATTTGTCTTTTCTCTGTCGTCATGTAGCAGACACTATACCTAGTTTGAGCCGAATTTTCATCATTTTGGGAGGGTCTGAAGGCCTATCTGTTCTTTAATGCGTTACACCCAATTTTAATTCAGTTTTAATCGGGTTCATCCAATAGAATAAAATAGTATTTGTATTCAAGAAAAAACATCGGGAGGTTCTCTGAAAAAAAATGATACTATAATTATAGTTTATAGTTTGGAATAGCGTGAAAGGTGGGAAAATGCCGAATTTTATCAAGGTTATTGAATCGCTTTGTCATAACAATATCGCTCCAGGCTTGACTGCTGAAGAAGTCGCGGTTCGAATGCTGAAGATTATTAGGAACAGCGGCTGATGGGAAGTTGATTTGGAGAAGTTTCACTCGGCTCGAGAATTTCAACCGCTCATAAATGCATTTACTTCCCATATTAATCGTATTAAAAAAGAAGATCCGGTCAGATTTGTGGCATTTATCTTACTGGATGTGCTTGCTTTTATTAGATACTCTTCCGGTGAGGTCGCCGCTGAGAGTATTAATAAACCGGTGCGGAAGAATGTCAGGCGTTTAATAATAAAGATGAATCGTCTGGAAAGGAGTTAGCGAAATTAAGAGAAATACTCGAGGTTAAAAAAGCTGTCGAATTAAAAGAGAAACAAGAGATAGTGCAAAGACTTAAAGAGTTACAGCTTCATGACGTTTTTATTCAAGTAATACAGACGTAACCAAAAATTCCCTGTAGCCGGTTTGATAAAGAATTAAAGAATATAAAACACCTACTAAAAACCCCGAACAGTATAATCAGGATCTGGTTGTAATCGTACAGTGTATTTGTAAACTCTATCCGTCTTTTGATGCATGCCTGTAGGGTAATTTTAATGAAGCTTTGGCGTGTGTCTATTAAACTACCCCTTTCTCTCCTCTCGCATTTTAACGTTATATCAAGCTGGAATAGTGCACAATGATAATTATTTTGAAATATTGAATCAAATAGAAAAAATGACAGATGAACGATTTCAATTGTTGAAAACGAAGTTATTCATTCCAGACATGCTAACTCAATTTGATAGAATCCATAATTTAACCGCTTTCAATGCCGCTATTCGCAACGAAGATAAACTGCTTGAAGAAAAAAAGCAGGAAGTCGATAGCGAAATTGATACATCCTTTCAGGAGATCTCTGATAATTCCCGATCCCCTATTAACCCAAAAGAAGTGAATTTATTAACTGACCTTTTTCGCTGGTGTATCATTTAAAAATTAGGGGATTACAGCCATCTATATAGATAAAGCTATATTTTAGATGGCAGCGGCGAAAAACTGCGATTATACAATATTTCTCCAAAGCGAACGATAGTCTCTATAGAAAGAAAGCGGATGAATACAAGATATCGATATTTGCGCGTCTTAGCATTTAGGAGCAAAAGAAAGGGGTCATTGGCTACTGGTTACTGACGTTACACCCTGTCTGCCTGTTGTTATTTACAACTCTGAATCAAAAAAACATTGGGTATACCACGTACAGCCGGCATCGCTTAGCGATGCTTCTATTCATCCGTTAGGATACCTTCGAGGATTTACTCCTTTTACTGCCTTGGAAAAGGATGAAAGAAGCAATAACGTATTATTGAAGGAAGAGGATTATCCTTTGCAAATTGCGATTATCAATTGTGATATAGAGCATAGAAATTTTTCATCGATTGATAAAAAACTTGGTGAGCTCAGTATTTCTTTTACTGATATTCAATACATTTTATGTGAGTTTAAAAAGATATTCCTGGAATAATCGAGTACAACGTTGGCTATCAACCGTCCACACAGCAATACGCTATTTATCGTCCAGGTGAAAGAAAATTTCTAGTACCGGCGACTTTAATTTCGCAAGGAAAAAGGATAGAGAAGGAAGAAGAGTCTAAAACAAGAAATAGCCGCTCAACGTTTAGCTTATTTTCAACAAGGGTAGAGGAAGAGAAAGAAGACCTAATCGGTTGTCAGGGATTTGAGTTTGATTAAAAGAGTTAGCTTTGGAATCGGGATACTCCGTACACGAAGGAAAGCGATGAATTTATCTTCTGGGCAGGCGGAATTAATGGAAAGGTTTGTTTTAATTGAAGCAAATTGATTATGGGGGTTGAGAAGCAATTGATTATAGGGGTTGAGAAGCAAATTGATTATAGGGGTTGAGAAGCA
>NZ_CAJRAM010000082.1 GCF_907164965.1 Coxiella endosymbiont of Ornithodoros maritimus | reverse complement strand
CCACCTTAAGGCCTTGCCACAGTGGGCACATATTGAGCGCCTAACCCCTCTCGTGTGGATCACCTTACCCCACTCATCAATCCCACACAGTTGAAAAACCCCTTTTGCAATAAATACCAACACCAAGTATTTTAATATCTTTCATGGCCCTGCTCCTTTTTTTAAAAATAGAAACTCTATGTTGGCGCATTATAACGCCCTCTTTAAGGAGGGGCTTAGCTGTATCGCTGTGAATAAGGTATGTAAAATGGATATTTATTATCCAGTTTTTCTACTTATCACAGCGATTCAAACATAGTTGATCCAGGCTAATGATGAGGAAAGGAGCATCAGTGTTTTCTTAGTCCTTCACATGGCCCGACTTGGCTGCAAGCGTTTTTGTATTCTTCAATAATACAACAGAAAGCCTCGCGGGAAGATGGCTGGCTTTAAGTTTCTTAGTCTTACCCCTTGGGTAATGATATGCCCAAACTTGTGGTAAAATGACGCGTTTTAACGAAACTCATTTTATTATCATGCCATATCAAACTATTTACGATCAATTAAAAAAGCGTGCTATCGCGGCTCGGGCCGTACAGACTGGTCAGAAGGGGATGCCGGCGATTAAAAATGTTATCGCCGTGGCCTCTGGTAAGGGTGGTGTTGGGAAGTCGACGACTGCTGTTAATCTTGCATTAGCATTGGCTGAAGCAGGGGCCGAAGTGGGCTTGCTGGATGCGGATATCCATGGACCGAACCAACCGTTAATGCTTGGAGTACAGAAAAAGCCTGAAATGCAGGCAAAGAAATTTATGCCGATTCGCAAGTATGGCATTCAATCCATCTCGGTGGGTTATTTGATCGATCCCAAAACCCCTGTAATTTGGCGAGGCCCGATGGTCAGCCAGGCGTTGCAACAATTGCTTTACGATACGCTGTGGGAAGATCTGGATTTTCTGATTTTGGATTTGCCGCCTGGAACGGGGGATATTTCGCTAACGTTAGCGAAAAAAATCCCTATTGCGGGGGCGCTGATCGTCACTACTCCGCAGGACGTTTCTTTACTGGATGCGGGCAAGGCGCTTACGATGTTTAAAAAACTAGGAATTACTGTGCTCGGAATTGTTGAAAATATGGCAATGTACACATGTCCCAAGTGCGGTCACACCGAAGCTATTTTTGGCAGCGGCGGCGGTGAATCCATGGCAGTGGCCGATAACGTCCCTTTATTAGGTCGGTTACCGTTGCACATTGCCATCCGTAAAAACGCCGACGCCGGCACGCCTCTCGTGATGGCAGAACCCGAGAGCAAGCTTGCGTCACATTATCGCACTATCGCATTTGCTTTAGTCGAGCAATTGACATTACAGCCCATTAATTATGCCGGAAAATTTCCAACTATCGTCGTCGAAGAAGGAAAATAATGCCGATTAAATCCGATAAATGGATTCGTCGCATGGCAGAATCCCACCAACTAATTTATCCGTTCGAGCCCAAACAGGTGCGTGAAACGCCGAGCGGAAAAGTAATTTCCTATGGAACGTCCAGTTACGGCTATGATGTGCGTTGTGTGGATGAATTTAAAGTTTTTACGAATATTAACGCTTCTATCGTTGACCCTAAAAATTTTGATCCTAATGGATTTATTGATTTAAAGGCCAATGTCTGTATCATACCTCCGAACTCATTTGTCTTAGCGCGAACGGTAGAATATTTTAAAATCCCTCGGAATATCTTGACGATTTGTTTAGGCAAATCGACGTACGCGCGGTGTGGTATTATTGTAAATGTAACACCACTCGAACCCGAATGGGAAGGACATGTAACGCTCGAATTTTCAAATACCACGAACTTGCCGGCTAAAATTTATGCGAACGAAGGCGTTGCACAAATGTTGTTTTTAGAGTCCGACGAAGTTTGTGATATTTCTTATAAAGACCGCGGAGGAAAATATCAGGGGCAGAAAGGGGTCACCTTACCAGTAGCTTAGGGGGTTTAAATGAAAAAAATTATCTTTTATATTACTAATCTTAGTTTTACCGTCCTTAGGATTTTCCCGTTCAGGCAGAGTGCCTTTATGTTAGTCGAATTAAAAAATTGTTTTTATATTTCACCAGAAACATTCGTGGTAACTTATGATTATACAGTCGTTTCCGCTCCTCAATCGAATAATCCTCTCCATCGAGTGAAAGGCACCCCTAATTCTCTGGGCTTTCGGCGGAACGACGTTGGTATCCATTTCGCTTTTCAGCCGGATGGCAACCTCCTTGCCGATTTTTCGACTATTTCCCAAAAATCCGTCGCCTTCCCTATTGTCAGTGCAGGAGCCCAAACGTTGGTGCTTCCCATTATGGGCCAAGGCAAAGCTATTCCGACAGCGTATAAAACTTGCTTAAAATATTTGGTTAATAATTTTGTATTTGGTTAATAATTTTGGCATTACTGATAAGCAGGAAGGTACTGCAGGATTGTCGATACAATTCTTGGGAGCTATCTACCCAAAATTTTTGACTATTTATATTAAAATGATATCTATAATAAACAATTCTGGTACGGTAAACAAAACAATAAATTATTACTCTATTATTGCGCCCGATCTTAATTCGCTTAATAGGGCTCAGCGTTTCTCTTACCACATAGTAATTTCCAAGCCTACAGTTACGGCTATTGCGAAAACTTACTTAGCGGATAAAAACAAAAAGATCAATTTGTCACGTTCGACCAGAAGCAAGCCAAAGTTCCTGATATTCAAAAGCTATATGGAGCGCCATTTATTTATGGGGCGATGAAACCGTAGGCGCCGCTAACGTTAACTGGCAGTTATTATCACAGATAATATCAACTAATATTTCAAATTCTTCTTCTAACGCAGTTAAATACCTCGCTGATATAAGGAAAATAAAATGTCATAACGATGTGATAAAACGCTTAGGAGCACAATCGTGGGTGGCTCGTTGGGATAAGTATGAATTTGAACAACTCATGAGTTGTTTAATTGAAGATCATTCTCTTTATAAGCAATCGCAATTTTCGGGAGTGCAATTGAATCTAAAAGCCGTTTCGCTACTAAAAAAGGTGTCAGATCGCTTTCTCCGATAGAAAAAATTGACCTTAATAAAAATTTGATTCAATCTGTTTTTGCCAAGGCAATTAAATCAGTTTCAGAATGTGGCAATGGGGTTTTGTTATGGATGTTACAACAATTAAAATCGATAGACTTTCGTCGTGCGTGGTTCGGGTTTGATGATCGCTCATTAGGGATATTACATCAAAATGTTATCCAACAAGCCATAAAAGCTAGTTATCCCATTGCACCTTATGATTCTTACAATTCGATTAAGCTTTTGAGTGAACTTGAAATACCAACAGCATTATTCCAACATAATTCGGTTCTTTATTAAAATGATACGATCATTAATCAAGACGATAAGCCTCTTTAAGGTTTCTTGAACATATAGGGGAGACTTTAAATTCCAGTTTTGCGATATCAGAAGTGAAATATCGGCTTCAAGAGACATTGAATAATTATCAAGTCCCGTTTAATTGGTGGTTTTTTGATACCGATTGGGCGGGCAAATTATATAATGAGTTTTCTAACGCTCATCGCATGCGCTATATCGCGTAACAGCGCCACTTAGTCATTGTCACAGAGGATGGAGATGGCTAAGTGCTAGCGTCATCGCTTTTGGCCATAGCGATGTTGCCGCCGGAATTTGGGACGCTGACATACGCCGTCATAAAAACCCCCTATTATACGGGAAAATATTTTGCCCCCCCTTGGGAATTCCTCCCCGTTATACTAAATTAACTCCATTAAAACTGACGATTGCCACAATTTATTTTTCTCCTAAATACAGTATCCCTTTATATCAATTGGTTTATCACAATAGTGTCATTGTCAGCGATCACTGGGAATACGCCACATTTAAGTTCCCATAGGAAATTACGAATAATGTGCTGAGAACTTTTTTATATGATTATCCACCGCTACTTCATTTAGATTGCGACTATTGGAAAAAGCATAAAGACTTTATCGGCTTTCTCCTCCTTCTGGTATTCCGATGTCCCATCCACGGATCCTCCAGTGTAGCTACTTCTAAAAGCTTGACAAAATTCGTCTCCCTTATACCATGAAACATCTTTATCGGTTAAAAATTGATTCACAGCTTCTTTAATATCTAAAAATGCTTGGTAAAATGGATCTATTTTTCAAAGGAATTAAATTACATGCTGAGCCGATCAAAAATTAAATAGAGTTGTACTTCTATTTTTTCAAAATCGAAGGCCTTAAAATTTTCAAAATCAGTAGGTGGCGGAGGAAGATCCAGGTCGCCTTCTTCATCAAAATCTTCATCGAATTCTTGTTCTTCCTCCTCTTCATCAATAGATTGATTATTTGGAGTGGAAATTTTCTTTAATTCTTCATTTTGTAGAGGCACTAAAAAATGATTGAAAGGAGAGGTTGGTTCAAAAAAGTTTTATAGTTTTTTCTGTTGAGAAGTTTCAAGGGTTTTTATGTAATTAAACAGAGCGCTTTCTAGTTCTGAGGAATAAAAAGCTCTAGTTAGGTTTTCATCAATAGTTTCTTGTTCCATCAGATGATACAAAACAGGGGCAAAGCTGGAAACACTCAGCATCAAAAATTCAGCTGTTTGGTGAGCTGCTCATCTGCACTCCCTAAAAATTAGTTTTAAATTTTCTAAATTTATTAAACTCGATTTACTTTTAAACAGTAAAAGTAAATCTGAGTAATTTAAATTTAATATATCTTTAATCTGTGCAGTATTATCCAAATGAATCAAGACAAATTCCAACCAGTCGGTTTTTTTTTGCAGTTTTTCAAAGGAATCTTTAAAAAGAAGCTGGCAAATAGTTGGTTCTGCTTCGGTCATATAAGTTAGAAATGCCAATTTAATAATGAATGCGAAAACTTGTGAGCTTAATTCTTTAGTTGAAAAAAACACTTCTGTAGAAAAAAGTCTAGCATTGTCATTAACTAAAATTTTCTCTATTTTCTCAGTAATTAGGTTTTGGAAAGCCAAGTTAAATATAAAGAGTGGTATTAATTTCCATTTATTGATTATAGAAGGAACTACATTAATTTCTTTCAGTTGATTTATAATTAAATATATTTTCTTATATGAAAGTTTAATTTTAGCGCTTAATAACCTTATTAAAGCTACACTAATGTACTTTTTAACTCATCAATAAAAATTTTATCTGTTTTTTTTGATTTCGTGTTTATGTGAGCGATGATTAAGTAGAGTGGATTGATTAAATAGTTAGTTAAATCTTCCTCTTGTGTAGTGTTCTCTGCCCGTATCAGTGGAATAAGCATATTGAGGAGTTCTAAATAAATTTGTGCTTCTCTCCAATCTCGATCGAATGCTTCCCTCATTAAAGCGATAATTTTTGGTACGACCGCCAATAGGTTTGTTGTGATTTTCTCAGAACCCCCGGGAATGAGACTTATTAACTGTTTCGTTAAGTCTAATTTCTGAAGCGATTCAAAGATAACTCGCCTGTTATTATCAGGGCGGAAAACTAACTCCAAGACATTCTTTACTGATAAAAAAAATTTTACTAACTAATTTTTCTATAAAATTTAAAAAGATAATGAATTTTTTTTAAAGTTTTTTCATGTATATTGATCTCAAGAATTTTTTTAAACAAATACTTTATTTTATTAAGATAGATATTTAAAGATTTTTTATGGGTTTTCCAACGAATAGCAAGCTCTTGAATAGTCGCACATATACTGGTTAGCTTAATTTTTGGCATGTTATAATTCGCGCTAATAGTGAACAAAACCTATTGCGGAGGAAAATTTAATAACTCGTTGTCAAATCTATTTTGTTTTTCACACAAAAATTTTACTTTTTTCTTATAGTTTTAAACTCAAATGACATTTTCTTTTCTACGGGAAATAGTTTGTTTAATTTTAATTCTGTGGGCTAAAGGATCATTGACTGATTTTCCTTCTTGATAACAAGTTGTAGCGACGCTAAAGAAGCGTAAATACAAATGATCAAGGTGATATTTTGTGTCTTTGTTTTTTGCTTGTGTATGAAATTTTTCAATTTACCTATAATATTTAAGACTATTTCGGTTAATTTAGAAATTTATTTATTTTTAGTATTTTTAAATTAAACTGAGGAGCATTTTCTGTGTCCAATTTTCTTCAAATCTATAAAGTTCTGCTTCCTTTCGGTGGATAGGGAGTTTTTTGTCCGTAAGAATTTTTACCAAGCCAAAAAAATCAGAAAGAAAATCAACAAGATTTAATTCGATTATATTTTTGTAAAGATTTCTGTCCTTAATTGACATATCATTGAATTTTAATATTTCTTTATAGATAGTTTTTAAATTATTTAGAAGGTAGGAATTTCGTTGAGAAAATTTAAAATGTTCAATACGTTCTTTCAACGGTGCTAAAATAGTTTCAATAAAATTTCTTTGAGTCTTAGAAATATCTATGTCAAGACGAAATAAACCCCATTAAGATTATAATAATGAGTGTTTGTTAAGTCTGCTTTTTAAATAAATCCATATAAGGCTATTGTCTTTTTTTTAGATCTTCCAATATTTTTAACTTTTCTAATAAGTTCAGTTTTTTCGATTAAGGAGTATCCATTTCTTTAACTAAAAGTTCAATAAAATCAAACTCTTTTGGGTAGACTTTGTCCCATTACTTTCTTCTTTTGAATATTTACATAGATCTGCATAAGTTGTTAAGCAATATAAAACTTTTTTAATTCATATCTCTTATCACTTATTGCTGGAAGCGAAGGTGGCTTTGTTAATTTTTCTGAGGTGATTAAAATTATTAGCTCCTCTATTAAAAAACTACTTCTTTTTTAAAATTGCACTTGATAAAATCATAGTGTCAATAAATTTATTTAAAAAATAAAATAATATTTTCTTAAAGATTTAAATTTATAGTGTAAAAATATTTTTTAAGTTGATTGGTTCAAAGGAAACAAATTTTATTTTTTGCATTTAATTTTTTTCAAAAATAAATTGATAAATTTTTTAAATTGCTATTTTTTTAATACTAAAGATCCCTTGAGAACAAAACATTAAGGAATATTTGGACACGACTGGCTTTTGTGCCCAATCAATTCACAGTACATCAGGTCAATTGGAGGTTGTCTAAACAGCAATTCATTTTTTTTGTTGAAATACTGTTCTCACCCGCCCTTCCTTTTGTTAAAATAATATCCCGTTTTTAATGTAAAAAACGGGCGGCCTTATGACACGATATATTTTCATCACCGGTGGGGTGGTTTCTTCCTTGGGGAAGGGCATCACATCTGCCTCATTAGGGGCCATCCTTGAAGCGCAAGGCCTCACGGTCACGCTCCTTAAGCTTGATCCGTACATCAACGTTGATCCTGGAACCATGAGTCCTTTTCAGCACGGCGAAGTGTTTGTCACCGAGGACGGGACAGAAACCGATCTGGATTTGGGTCATTACGAGCGCTTTGTGAATGCAACCATGACTCGAAAAAACAATTTCACTACGGGCCGTGTGTATGCTGATGTAATCTGTAAGGAAAGGCGTGGGAATTATTTGGGGGGGACTATCCAGGTCATTCCTCATATTACCGATGAGATCAAGCTGAAGATCCGGGAAGGGGCGGACGGCGCTGATGTCACCCTCGTTGAAATTGGTGGCACGGTCGGAGACATCGAATCTTTACCTTTTCTAGAAGCAATTCGCCAGATGCGTATTGAGCTTGGTGATCAGCAGACCTTGTTTATTCACCTAACCCTCGTTCCTTACGTAGCTGTCGCGGGGGAAATTAAAACAAAACCGACGCAGCACTCCGTAAAAGAATTGCGTTCCATCGGTATTCAACCCGATATTTTGGTTTGTCGCTCAGAAAAGCCCTTACCCCAGGCTGAACGGGCGAAAATTGGTTTATTTACCAACGTTCCTGAGCCGAGTGTGATTTCCTTATCGGATGTGAAATCCATTTACGAAATCCCGTTAATTTTACGTGACCAAGGTTTGGGGAATCGCGTCTGCGAAAAATTAAATATTGAAACAACAGCGGCTGATCTGGATGATTGGAAAAAGGTGGTCCAAGCTCAGAAAAATCCTCGCCATACGGTGACCGTTGCAGTGGTTGGGAAATACGTGGATCTTGAAGATTCTTATAAATCATTAAGCGAAGCCTTAATTCACGCCGGGATACACACAGAGACGCGGGTGGTGATTGAATACATGGATTCAGAAGCGATTGAATTGCATGGTACGGAACTATTAGAGGAAGTCGATGCGATTTTAGTACCGGGAGGATTTGGTTCTCGAGGCATCGAAGGAAAAATTTTAGCAGCGCAATATGCCCGCGAAAATGGCATCCCTTATCTCGGTATTTGTTTGGGAATGCAGATTGCCATAATTGAATTTGCTCGGCATAAAGCCCAAATGAGGCACGCCAATAGCACGGAGTTCGATCCGAAAACCCCCTTTTCTGTGGTTGCGCTAGTCAGCGAATGGATGGGAAAAGGAGGGATCATTGAAAAACGAAAAGGGGGAGACAACTTAGGAGGGACAATGCGGTTAGGGGGGCAGCCTTGTCGGCTAAAGCTGGACTCGCTGGCAAGCCGACTTTATGGCGAAGATAAAGTGATTGAACGCCATCGCCACCGTTACGAGGTTAACAACAACTTGATTGGAGAGCTGGAAAAAAAGGGGCTTGTGATTTCAGGTCGCTCCATTGATGACCGCTTGGTGGAAATGATCGAGCTTGCTGATCATCCCTGGTTTGTCGGTTGTCAATTCCATCCCGAATTTACATCCACGCCGCGAAAAGGCCATCCTCTTTTTATTGGCTTCATTAAAGCCGGTTTGGCAGCAAAAGGGGCCAAAAAAGCTGTTTTGGCAGTCCATTCGCAGGAAAAATCGGACTAAAAGTTCTATAATTAATGTAGATATAGTTTAAAAGTTGTGAGTGGAGGGTGCCAATGAGGGTTATAAGAGTATTTTCCGCAATCTTATTAGCGGTTTTTGCCGTTTTCCAATCCTCTTTTACCAGCCTTGAATCTTCAACAGTTAAAGCTTACCAAACCATGAACGGGGGAGGATCAGCTAAGATCTACAAAGTTGCTACCCCGAACAGTCTCATTTACATTGCTCGACAACCCCAGCCAGCGGGCCTTCGACAGTTAAAGCAATTAAAAATTAAGGCCTCGGTTAATTTAGTAGAACAAAATGAAATCTCACACCCCAAAGTGATAGGAAGGTATTAAGCTTCTAATTAAATGAGAGCAAGGAGTTATGCTCTTCTGCGTCCGCCACCGCAGACCTCGGCTCACAATCAGTAGATAACCCAACTTTTAATTGAGCAGAAACCGCTCGAGAAGGGACAGTTAATTCTTTGATAAATCATTGAGAAGAAGCAATTAGTTCTTGCAGGTATTTTAGAGATAAACTCTTCTATAGAATAGAAGTAATGCCTTATTTTCGTCATACTACTTTAAACGCGATCCTATTTCCTTTCTTAAACTCTCTAGTGGATCACCATTATCAGAGTGGAAGAAGCAACGACAAAGAAACAAAGGTAAAACACACAAGAAGATAATTAAAAATACATTTAAAAGAACTGCTCTTGTTGGGCCAACACTCTGTATGAGTTCTTCAGTTAATGAATGACCGGCAATAACATAAATTGCGGGAACAGCTACGCTCCAGATCATGCTATTCATTGAAAAATCGTTCCAAGAATCTATCAAACTTCTCAACTCTCGATTGTAAAGCTCCGTCTGTAGGCGCCAGATTTTATCCAGAAATTCCTTTTCATTAAACTCGCTTTTGAACTCATTTCTGTTTTAACTAGTTCTTCTAGTAACAAATAACTAAATCGTTTTTTATGAGTCTTAACTAATTTTTCCCTACCCTTCCCTTGGTTTCTCGAAGGACTTAGGAATTCATAAATTGGAGGTTTAGACTTTTTTTAAAGTTTGTTGTAAGCTATCAATGAATTTTCGTACGACATTACTTATTTCTGAATTTGGTTTATTACTTCATTGTTCTTCAGCAGCATTCCGCGTTAACAACATTAAATGGATGAGCGGTTTGTTGAGTAAATAGTATTCCAGACAAGCTCAGAAAGGGCTTCTTTACAAGAAGTTCGTTTGGTAATTTTCCTAAGATATCAGCTAAATCTTTAGAGTAAAGAAGTTTTTCTTGAACTTCTCTTCCTTGATTATATATTTCTTTAACTTCTTTGGCTGAATAAAAAGACCCCGCTGTCTTAGCGCTAAAAAGTAACTCTGTTTTTTCTAAACTTTCATCAGGAACGTTGAAAATGTCAGAAGCTAAATAAACAATCCCTTTTTTATCTACTATTATCTACTAATAAATCTTTCCGAAAGAGATTCTCTGGCAGCCGATTTAGAGTAACTTTTAACTCTTCATAGATGATGAAATATAAGGGCTTGATAGTCATGTTTTACCTCTTAAAATTACTAAGAGAGAAATCAAATATGGCGATTTTAATAAGAATAAATTTATAAAGCATCCCCTAAACTTCAATTTTAGGAGCGCACTATGTACTTTAAGAATACCTTATGACAAGAAATTACTACAAGAATTTTATTTCAATGAATAAAAAATAAAAATAAGTCTTACAAATTAATTAAAATAAGTGTTTAAATTATTTGATTTAAATCCGACAAATTTGAATAAAAAGAAGTAGTTACAAAGATTTTTTGAGAATATACATTCGTATGGCCGTGCGGTAAAGTCCTTTGCTATAGTATTCATCAACGAGTTTTCCATCTTCAGTAAATCCACTTTTGCGATAAATATGAAGTGTGGTACGCTTGTCCTCATCTACTAAAAGATAGATTTTATGAAGGTTCAGGATGCTGAAAGCGTATTCCACAGTAAGATCAGTCGCTTCTGTTTTGTAGCCTTTGCCTTCTTCGCCCGGGGAAATGATAATAGTAAATTCACAGCGGCGATGGATAAAATCAATTTCCGTCAGTTCCACCAGACCGACTTTGTTATTCTTAAGTGATAAATCGTCTTTCCGACTGATCATGGATATGTTTTATATGAAGATCTTCGAGCTCCCTTATAGGATTATAGGGTTATTCAAACCAGTAAGACATTATGGAAAGGTTATTATTTAATTCATCGACGAATTTTAAATCTTCTCTTTCCAATGTGGATAATCAAATTTTTCTGCCCTTGAGTGATATTCTCAACTTGATTTTTAGCAGTTATGTACTAGAGCTATTATAATCTATTTTTCTCATTTCCTAACCTTACCAAGGAAGGCAGTTTATGGACGCCATTGACTTTCTCAGCAAAGAAGATGAAAACAGTTAGAGACGCATTTTCAGAAATTAAAGATGAAAGTCATCGGGAGGAAACTTAACGAAAATTATCCGATACGCTTTCTGCAATGCTTATTCGATATGAAACCATGGGGCAAAAATTATGGCATCTATCCCTTAAAAAGTTTAATAATTTAGATAAAATCATAAAACACCTCATTTCTGAAGAAAAAGATGCCTAGAGAATGATCAAAAAATTAAAACAGTGAACGAACACCAGGAGTGGAAAAGAAACTTGTTAAATGCAATGATAACGTTGAACGCCATGCTTCAGAAGAAGAGGTACGGCTTTTCCCAAAGATCGCAGAAATGTTGAGTGAAAAAGAATTAAAAGAGATTGGGAAAGAAATGCAGGAGCTCGCGAAGTCGATTAGTCATTGAACGACAAACTCAAAATTAGGATTATTGAGTGACTTGATAATGGGTGTATCTCTATAATAAATAATAACATGCAACTATGCCCCAAAATTTACTCATCATTAACCTTAACGATCTTTTGACGCTTAAAGGAGACCGAGAGCTCTTTATATTCATGTTGGGTTCGAAATCCTCGCTTTAATTTGATTTGGCGTAGTTCTTGCCATTATTCTACCTCATTGAATGGTAAGCAGGTGTTAGACAATTATTCTTTAAAGCGGAGGAGTGATTTTTTACAGAGATAGGGGCTATAAATATGACCTTGAATGCTCCAAATTCGATACGAAGAAGTATAATCAAGTTTTAGTCTTATCCAGCAATCGTCAATTGCGCGCTGATTTTAGGAAGCAAGGGTATGATACTGCGGCGCTCTATTCAGAAGGCGAACCCCAGGTGTACAGCTTTCTCAGTTGTACTAATTATCATTTTTTAAAAAAACACTTTTATTTTGATATTGATAATTCACTGCTGGACCGAGCGATGAGTTTGGCAAAGGGAAAAACAATTTTACATGAAGCAGTAGTTCGCGAATTGACCATTCTTAAAGAGGTATATCCCGATGCTGAATTTATCATCCTAACTTTTCAGGTAAAGAAAGACGAAGGTAATGAGAATAGCCTTAATTAATAGAGTTTTGTTTAAACACATCGGCTTCCGTTTTTCTCGAGGGTTGAATGGGGTAAGTTGGACTCTGTCTTTGAAATTAAAAGATTAGGGCCTGAGTAGCACGGAATAAAGTCTATCGTTATTCCTCGTCGTCTTGGGCGAGGACTTGAATTTCCTCTAATGAAAGCCCGATCCTTTTTGTGACAAGAGGGCATTCTCTGCTGTTCAAAGTTAGGGATGTTTAATTGTGGCTGTTTACAACTCCCAGTAACTTCAATAAAGTGTGCTCATGCAAATTGCGGATTTTGAAATAGGGTTAAACAACCCCTTGTTTTTAATCGCTGGGCCTTGCGTCATCGAAAGTGAAACGCTGGTGATGGATGTGGCTGGCAAACTAAAGTCCATTACTCGGCAGCTAGATATTCCTTTTATTTTTAAGGCTTCTTTTGACAAAGCGAATCGTTCTTCTCATTTAAGTTATCGCGGTCCGGGAATCGAGAAAGGGTTAGCTATTCTCGAAAAAGTTAAAAAAACACTCGAGTTGCCGATAGTAACCGACGTTCATGAAGATACCCCTTTGCAAGAAGTGGCAGCGGTTGTTGACGTATTACAAACCCCTGCTTTTTTATGCCGCCAAAGTAATTTTATCCGCAGCGTAGCCGCTTGCGGAAAACCTGTTAATATTAAAAAAGGACAATTTTTGGCGCCATGGGAAATGAAACAAGTGGTCGCCAAAGCGTGGGCCACGGGAAATAAAAAAATTATGGTTTGTGAGCGCGGTTATTCTTTTGGATATAACAATTTAATTTCAGATATGCGTGCATTGGCGATTTTACGCGAAACCACTTGTCCCGTAATATTCGACGCCACTCATTCCGTTCAGTTGCCGGGCGGGCACGGCACAAGTTCGGGGGGGCAGCGGGAATTTGTGCCCGTGTTAGCGCGCGCTGCAACAGCCGCTGGTATTGACGGTATTTTTATGGAAACTCATCCAGACCCTGATCGGGCTTTAAGCGATAGCCCAAACTCCTGGCCTCTAGCCAAAATGCAGCCCCTCCTAGAAACTTTGAAAGAACTTGATAAGGCAGTCAAAAGTGCAGGATTTTTAGAGCGAAGCTTTGAATGAAGTTTTTCGCATTTCCGTGGAAAAAACACGGTCCGCGCAAAAGCCTCACCCAATTCGCGGGCAAGCAGCTCCCTTTATATCACCTCATTCTTAACAACACCCGCAAAATTAGCTATTCCACTCGATCAAAAGAGAGATTTGGTGCTATAGTAATCGCTATGACAGCGACCATCACTGATATTAATGCTAATGAAATTTTAGATTCGCGCGGTAATCCTACTCTGGAAGTGCGCGTCACCTTGTCTTCACAAGCCTACGGCTGTGCGGCCGTGCCGTCAGGAGCATCCACCGGGGAGCGGGAGGCCGTTGAATTACGCGATAATGATCTTGAACGTTACGGCGGCAAAGGTGTTTTACAAGCCGTCGAAAACGTCAATGGCCCTATTCGCGACGTCTTGCTCGGGCAAGATCCGCGCTCGCAAGAAGAAATTGATCACATTATGATTGAATTGGACGGCACAGAAAATAAAGCGAATTTAGGTGCTAACGCGATCTTAGGTGTTTCATTAGCTGTGGCTTATGCGGCTGCCAATAATGCGGATTTGCCGTTGTATCGTTATTTAGGAGGCGACGGCGGTCCTTTTAGTATGCCTGTACCCCTGATGAATATTATCAACGGCGGCGCGCATGCTACTAATAATTTGGATTTTCAAGAATTTATGATTGTCTCGGTTGGTGCGCCGACCTTTGCTGAGGGATTGCGTTACGGAGCCGAAGTTTTCCACGCTTTAAAAAAACGTTTGGTTTTTCGAGGGTTAATGTCAGCGGTTGGTTATGAAGGGGGTTTTGCTCCCGATTTGCCGAATAACGAAGCAGCATTTGAATTAATTTTAGAAGCCATTGAAGATGCAAACTATGTTCCTGGAAAAGATATTTACCTGGCCTTAGATGCAGCTAGTTCTGAACTTTACCAAAATGGCCGTTATATTTTTGAAAACAATCAATTGACGAGTGAAGAAATGATCGATCAATTGACTGAATGGACAAAGAAATACCCGATTATTTCGATTGAAGACGGCTTATCAGAAAATGATTGGGCGGGCTGGAAATTATTGACGGAACGTTTAGAAAATAAAGTGCAATTGGTAGGCGACGATATTTTCGTCACGAATCCAAACATTTTAGAAAAAGGCATTAAAAAAAATATCGCCAACGCCATTTTGGTTAAACTTAATCAAATTGGAACGCTCACTGAGACATTAGCTACAGTGGGGTTAGCGAAAAGTAATAAATACGGTGTTATTATTTCGCACCGTTCTGGAGAAACGGAAGATACGACCATTGCTGATTTGGCTGTGGCGACCGATGCGAGACAAATAAAAACGGGGTCTTTGTGCCGCTCCGATCGTGTGGCAAAATATAATCGATTATTGCAAATCGAACGGGAGCTTAATGATCGAGCCCCATATCCTGGCAAGGAAGCATTTCTTTTTAACAGGAAGTAAAACGATATGCGGCCAATTATTGCGATTCTCATCGCGTTATTCGTTTTATTACAATATCAGTTGTGGTTCGCCTCCGGTGGAATTGTATCAGTCTGTTATTTGAATGAAAATATCAACCACCAAATAATGGAAAATCAAAAATTAAAAGACCGCAATACGGCATTATTGGCAGATATCGACGATCTAAAGCATGGTGCCGAGGCTATTGAAGAACATGCTCGAAATGATTTAGGAATGATAAAAAAGAGCGAAGTATTTTATCAAATCGTCAAATAAAAAACGTGGGCTGCTCGTTGGAGGACGGCTGACGAGCGTCTCTATTGGTATTGTGTTAAGCTTTCTTCCATGAAAAAAACGACTACTCCAAAATTACGATTATTGCTTTCTAATGATGACGGCGTGTATGCCAAAGGATTAGCTATTTTGGCGAAAACACTGACGGATTTAGGGGAAGTTGATGTGGTAGCCCCTGATCGCAATCGCAGTGGCGCTAGTAACTCATTAACCTTGAACGCGCCGTTACATATTAAAAATTTAGAAAACGGCATGATCAGTGTGGAGGGCACCCCGACGGACTGTGTTCATTTAGCGATCACCGGTGTATTGCCGGAAATGCCTGATATGGTCGTTGCAGGAATTAATGCCGGTCCTAACTTAGGTGATGATGTTTGGTATTCCGGCACGGTCGCCGCTGCGATGGAGGGGCGGTTTTTGGGATTGCCAGCGCTAGCGGTTTCATTGGGCGGCGAATTGTTCCGTTACTACGAAACAGCAGCCAAGGTCGTTTATCAATTAATCCAGCGGATTGAAAAAGACCCTTTGCCAGCGAGCACGATATTAAATATTAATGTGCCGGATCTTCCTTATGAAGCATTAAAAGGCTTTGAGGTCACTCGGCTCGGCACCCGTCATCGGGCTGAGTCCACGATTCGGCAGATTGATCCTCGGGGTCACCCGATTTATTGGGTGGGTGCGGCGGGTCCCGAGCAAGATTCTGGTCCAGGCACCGATTTTTTCGCCATGAATCGCCATTGTGTATCCATCACGCCGCTTCGCGCGGACCTCACCCATTACGAGGCTTTTGACCAACTGGCGAGTTGGGTAAAACGGCTAGAAATGTGAGATGAAACGCTGTTTGATTGTAATCATTATCGCTTTTCTGTTGTGCGGTTGTGTAGAAAGTAAAAACTTTGCGCCTGTCGTCAATGGCTGGCTTCAACCGAAGGCGCGATTAGGTTCTTATCGGGTCAAGCAAAGGGATACCATTTACTCGATTGCTTGGGCGTTCGGCCTGGATTATCGAGCCTTAGCGGCCGCCAATCGTTTAAGCCCTCCCTATCGAATTGAAGCAGGTCAAACTTTACAAATGACGATAATCCCTCGAGGCGCGGACGTTTCTGCGGGTTTTGCGGCGGTTCCTAGATGGCAGTCTCCCCCGCCGCTGCAGGCCGTCGTCCATTGGCGATGGCCTGCCAAAGGGCGCCTCATTGGGCATTATTCTGTCGGCATGGTGGAGAATCAAGGAATCAATATTGCAGGCCATTATGGTGAGGTGGTCCGCGCCACTTCCGATGGAGTTGTTGTTTACAGTGGTGCTGGTATACGAGGTTATGGTAATCTTATAATTGTAAAGCATACGAATACTTATTTAAGTGCTTATGCGTTCAACAAACGGATCCTCGTCAAGGAAGGTAGTAGGGTTCGTGCTGGACAGAAGATTGCCGAGATGGGGCGTACTAACTCAGGACAAGTAATGCTTCATTTTGAAATCCGCCGAAATGCCCAGCCAGTGAATCCGCTTCGGTACTTGTTGTGAAATCATATCCGAATTTCATTGAACGTGTCGGTGATAGACACGGTCGAGTATTGCTAGTCGGGTTAAGGACGACAGAACTATGAAAACCAAAACCACTAAAAAAATAAAAAAACCCTCTAAGCGCAAGATTGAAAAGACTGCTAAAAAATCTCGCCACAAAAACCAATTAAGGCGAGCGGCCACAGCCCAATCTTTGCGAAAACCAAAAAGGAAAGCACGGAAAAAGAAGACACAGAACTAACCAACACTAAAGCGAAAATGGAAAAAAGACGCGAAACGCGTAGCTCACATCTCGCCAAAATCTATTTACGGGAGCTGAGGTTTCAACCACTAATTAATGCTAAGGAGGAATTGAAAATAGCGCGGCGTGTGTATAAAGGTGATCCTAAGGCATGGAAACAAATGATTGAAGCGAATTTACGTTTAGTTGTAAAAATCGCGCGCCATTATGTTAATCGTGGGCTACCTTTTCTCAATTTAATTGAAGAAGGAAATTTAGGACTCATGACCGCCGTTGTAAAATTTGATCCTGAACGAGGATTTCGTTTTTCAACCTATGCGACGTGGTGGATACGTCAAACTGTTGAACGCGCGATCATGAATCAAAGCCGAACAGTACGATTGCCGATCCACATGATTAAAGAACTAAACGTTTATTTACGCACCGCAAAAAAACTCACCCAAGAAGTTGATCATGAAGCCACCCCAGAAGACGTCGCACATTTAATTGATAAGCCCGTTCACGAAATCCGGCGTATTATGGACTTAGCGCCCAGCGCAACGTCCATTGATGTGCCGATTTCGGAAAATGCTCAAAAGTCGCTAGTGGATACCTTAGCGGATGATAATAACATCGATCCGGCCAGGTTAATTCAAAATGTCGACTTACAGAATCATATCGAACGTTGGTTAGCTCAATTGGATGAACGCCATCGTGAGATCGTTATTCTGCGTTTTGGCTTGCACGAAAATAAAAAAGGGACGCTAGAAGCAGTGGGTAAAGCGGTGGGTTTGACACGCAAACGGGTTCGTCAAATTCAAATAGATGCCCTGCAGCAATTGCGCCGCATTTTGGAAATGGAAGGCGTCACTGGAGAAGAAGTGGAAGATTGAAAATAACAAAAAACTGCTCCCTCTTTTACTCACGGGCCCAGCAGCAAAGTAGCCTGTATGAAGCGCAGTGAAATACGGGGATGATAGACGAGATCATTATTTTCCCGTATTCTGCTTTGGTCTATACGTATATGGCCCCAGGGTTGTTGTCAACAATCAGTTTTGACGAAAAGAACGTATATGCGGCTTCACCGAGCCACCGCATGAATTAGCCTCATCAACCTCAGGTTTTACCTTAACGTCCTTAACATCACATTGCCGCGTTTACTAATCCGCGACAAGACCTCCTTATTCTCACTCGCGTGTTGTGGAGGAACTAACCCAATAAACACCAACAACTTGCCAGAAACAGATGAAATTGATGAATGTCCCTCCCCGTTCGCATAAACCGGCAGCGCCGTTAAATCCCCCCCGGCTGCGCTGTACCCGTTGACAATCCTCATTGGTTTTTACCACGGCTTT
>NZ_CAJRAM010000081.1 GCF_907164965.1 Coxiella endosymbiont of Ornithodoros maritimus | reverse complement strand
CCCATGAACCCGATACCAATGGTTCGCGCCTCCACACGCTTCTATCAACCACACAAGCCACCTTAAGGCCTTGCCACAGTGGACACATATTGAGCGCCTAACCCCTCTCGTGTGGATCACCTTACCCCACTCATCAATCCCACACAGTTGAAAAACCCCTTTTGCAATAAATACCAACACCAAGTATTTTAATATCTTTCATGGCCCTGCTCCTTTTTTTAAAAATAGAAACTCTATGTTGGCGCATTATAACGCCCTCTTTAAGGAGGGGCACTTTTCATTAGGTTACTTAGCCACTGGGCCCGCAAGGTGGTATAGAAAACCTACACTTCTAATCGCATCCTAAATCCATCGTTAACTTGGTTTAATTGAATATGTTTTGTATTTTGCATAGAGACCCAGCTTATGGATAGCTATCGCTGAGTACATTATGAGAAGAGAAAAAATCTTAGAAAAACGCCAATTAGAGCAATTAGAAAGGATTTTTGAAAAAAAGAAATTGTATCGACACCCGAAGATTTTCAAAATGATTATCCGCGACTGCTGGCGCAAGAGCTTCGAGATGCAAGGTCTTCTGAAGAAGTATTAATCCGAATCTGGAACGATAGAAATACAAAACTAGATGTTTTTGAGCTAAATCCATGGGTCGATATTTTTGGACAATGGAAGGCCTATAAATTGAGATAAACGGTTTTTTATCGAGCCGTAGACGCCAACATAGCCAATGCTATTATTACTTATGCCAATATGATGGCAGGCTGCTATAAAAATGTGCTATTTCGAGGAGGTTGAAAGCCTTTATAATCGCTATCTGTAGGCGGCGCCCTCGTTGCGCGACCGACGAGTCGCACGCTAAACATGATGTGCATGTTTATAATGCGATGCTGGATAGTTTAGGGACTCAAAATAGAGGCTCTAATGCGCTGAGTTTACTTAAAGATATTGATGCTGAAAACCCTGTAGATATCGTATCGCGCCCATTGGGGGCTGCAAAAACTAGCTCGTTTAACGAAGCAGAGACGATCCGGATTAAACTCTATAACAACAGGATTCGGGTAGAGGTTTTGGGATGGAACTTTGAAATCGCTAATAATCTTTTCGCAGAACTTCAGAGAGGTAAAAAAGCTGATTGTACTACCTATGTTAATAGGCTGTATTATATTAAAATGAAATTTTATAAATAAAGAACATAATGGACACAAGCCCCTGTTTCATAAATTGAAATGCTTCTTACTGAGATTCCCGCCGAACACAAAAAAGAGGCTGTTATTCAAGCCTTACTAATTGTACTAAATCGTATTGCCGAAAAAAGTGAGGGCTCCGCAGTAAAAATAAAGTGCTTTGAACTTGCAAAAAAAGACTTTTTTGGCTGGCAGGGCCTCTTCAAGTGGAAGAACTCCAACAAACTTCCCATAGAGTCTTTTAATGCTCTTTTTCAAACTTGTTATATAAATTGGTTTTGGCAATGTTTGAAACCTATTCGTATTGCAAAGGGAAGAGGGAGTGAACACGAGTCAAGGTATAATAAAAATTTTAGCAATGATCTCAACGTTATTAGCATTGAGGAACTGGTTAAAGTAGTTTGTAATTTTTATAAAATCGATAAGGTGATTAATGTACGTGGCGCGGCAAAACTAATTTCAAAGCTGAAAATTATGAAAGATTTTGCTTTTGGCGAAGTTTTTTAAGAGAGTAAAAGAGATTAATTTTCTTGATAAAAGCACTTTTTTGTGGAGCAGTATTATCGATATAGCAATCTGTTTTAAGCAATCCGATGTTGTTTTAAAGCTCTTGCAAGAAGTATGGGAGTTTGATGAGGGACGAAGAGAAAATATAAATAGATTCTTTCTTGGGAAATCGGAGCGTTTCAATTTTTTGAAAATAAAAGGACTTTTAAGATGGCTAGCGCCGAAACCTTCTGTCATTTCCATTCCATCGCCGATTTCTTTTCTTGGCCATCGGTTTTTTTCTTATCCTATCTATATTTTCTTATCCTATCTATATTTATGGAGACGGAGTAACAGTACTATCCCTCTGTTCCTAATTTATTCCAATGAGTTGTTTCACTCAGCGAAAAGCAAAAGGAGTTTTTTTCATGAAAAATAAAATAGTGTTGCGCCAGTCGTTGGCTGTGAAAAATATTATTCCAGTGAGCATTTATGCTGGTCCCAGAGTAGATGATTCGACCTTGCGCAATGTAAAAACTTACCCAGCATTGATTGACATTCTTACTAATGACTTGCCTTTGGATGGTTCAGAATTAAATTGTTTAATCATAAAATTGCGTGATCTAAGGGCATTTGATTTCTGTTGGGATCTCTATTCCAGGGTATCTCCCTCTCTAGACACTTTTGTTCGTATGATCCGCGTGGCGGAAAAAGCGGGAAGTTTTAATGTCCGAGAAACCATTTACTCCGACGCAATGGGTTGACTTAGTTAGTTTAACTACGATCTACTTTATTATAGTGAACTTATGAACGCCCGATTATTCCTTCTACAGAAAATCGGTACGGCAGAGGCCGAAAAAGAAGCTATTCACTTTTTTCTTTCCTCCCTTAAGAGGGGTTGGTGTGATATCAGGGCATATCCCACCGTTGTGGGCGCAGTGAAACAATGGTTTGAAAGTGGATGCATTGATCCGTTTGATCCGTTTGATCCGTTCTATCAAGAAATCCAAAGTATCTTTTTCAACGGAATAATTCTTTTAGATAAAATTGACAACGCAGAAATTTCCACAGGAGTAACGTGTGAAGAACCGCAGTCAATTCGGATTGAGCTTTTCAATAAAATGCTGGAAGCGGCATCTTGTAATAGAGATTTTGAAAGAGTAAATGAGTGTTTTGCAGAATTAGAAAAGATCAACGGGGGTGACTACTGTACTTATAGAAATCTGATGTACACCCGAGCAATTCAATACCGTTACCAATCCCTTAAAAAAGTCGATAACGAAATTACTAAGGTTTTTGGGAAAGCCTATGAAAGGAGCTGGTTAGTCCCTTATAGAATTAACTCTTTTTTCAAAGCTCTAAAATATTATGTGGAACAAGGAAATATTAGAAAGGAAGTGAAAGAAACTTGCTTTTCCGATGCGAAAGCTGTTTTTGAGCAAGCGGAAAGAGTTTCTAATTGCTATGAATGGACTGAGTATTGGTTTATTGAGTTAACGGTAATTTGCGGGTATGAGGAGATTAGGCTTCCACTTATTGAAAAAATGATTAATTCAAATAAAGATCATGTGTTTAAGCGCTGGTTAGGGAATATTGAAGTCAATCCATGGCATTACATGGGGAGTGTGAGATTTACCGATTTCGTGAGTGATCAACTTTGGAAGGAGAAAAATAATAAACCGAAACTCTTTAGCCTGATTCATCATTACCTTGCCCACGGTAAAAAAGCCGTCAATATAAAGGTAATTTATACTTTAATTGGACGTTTGGGTAATTTTAAATACTATTTAGCTGAGTTTCTGTTTCTAAAAGTAAAGAATGACCCCCAACATCGTTACAATCAGAGATTGTTGGAGGCGATCATTAAGGTTGCGGTGCGAAAGCGAGCGAATTTGAATTTGGATATTTTGATTACGAATTTAATAGAAACGGCTCAAACTTCACCCAAAAATTTTCAAGGGAAATGTTCGATTAGGAGAAAACTTGTGTCGCGTGTTGAAAGCGCACTATGCTCATAATCCTGATGCGGAAGATCCACAGTTACTGTCCAAGCTCTACTGGTGCATTGAGGAGCTGTGAGTTTCGATGGGTGATTTAAGTCGAGCGTACAGAAACCTAGGGTTTTTTCATCGACGTCTCCCTGCATATCCCAAGGAAGAATATAAACACGAATTTAGTCTTTAAATTTTTGATTGTCGCTTTTGCAGCTTGGAAATAGATTGTGCTTTGGCAATCGCATCAGAAATATCCATGTGTAACTGACGGCTAATTTGTGAAGTAGTAAAAATTCCCCGCAGGACTTGGTGAGAATCATTTTTGTTATTGATGATTAAAGCATACTGGGTGCGCAAACCTTTTAAAGTAATGATAATGTTTCCTACTTTCGCGTATTCCAGTGTGTGCATGTCAAAAGCGCAGATCTGATCCAATGGCGTCATGACCATTTTAACTAACACTTGGTAACGTTTAATGCGTTTTTCTTGGCTAATTTTAATGGGTAGCTGGCCTAAAATTTCTTCCGAACTGACGACGCCGATAATATGTTTATTATCATCTTGTACCAGCAGCAAGTGCACTCCGTGGATTTTCATTTCATTAAGGGCATCGTCAATCGGTTTATCCGGATGCATCACATGGGGTGGCGTTTGATAAAAGTCAGTCATCAGCACAAAAGCAGGGTCGTTTAAATGAACCAATTTAGGTAATTGGCGCGAGCGCAAATAAACATTCCCAGAAGACAGCGTAATCGTTTTGAGTGGTTCGTATCGAGCCATATTAATATTAATGCTCCCCTATTTTAAAGATAAATTGACGTTTAAGGATGCCGTACGTTTACCATTCCCTTTGTGGATCATTATTCCAAAGATCGTCGGGAGGCACAAGAACGTATCGAAGCAGAGAGCTTCAATAAAGTATTCCTAAAATTGATTTCTGTGCGGGAATGTCCAACTCAAAATTAAAATTACTGTGGGCGGTAGTAGCCTCAGCTCCCATTTTCTCGTCATTATGCTAGAATCTTGGATATTATAAATCGAGGATGAATGATGAAAAAGCCGAGAGCTTGTTGTATAAAGCGGTATTACGAAGTGACAGAAGCTGATCTTCCGCTTTCCTGTCCGATGCCGCAGGATCGCCTGTGGGACGCTCATCCGCGTGTTTATCTTCCTATTGAGCGTGAAGGATATGTGACTTGCCCTTATTGTGAAGCCAAATATATCCTCAAAAATTTTAAGGAATCTAGAGCTTATTTTAAGGAATCTAGAGCTTAACTTATGAATAGCAGCAAAAAAATTTTGATCGTGGGCCCGACTTGGGTGGGTGATATGGTGATGGCACAGACGTTATTTATATGCTTAAAGCACTGTTATCCCGACGCTCAAATTGACGTCCTCGCGCCAGCGTGGACTAAACCGTTGCTGGAAGGGATGCCGGAAATCAGTGGTACGATTGATTCACCTTTTGGCCATGGGGAAGTGCGATTAAGGGAGCGCTATCGCCTGGGTGTCGCTTTGCGAGAACGAGGCTACGACCAAGCCATTGTGCTACAAAATTCGTATAAATCCGCATTGATCCCTTATTGGGCCAATATACCCCAACGCACCGGCTGGGTGGGTGAGATGCGTTATGGATTGCTAAACGACATTCGCCGGTTAGATAAAAAGCGTTTAGCACTGATGATCCATCGTTACATTGCTCTTGGATTGGGTCAAGGTGAACCCCTACCCACAGAGTTGCCCTGGCCTCAATTGCGGATTTCACCGGCCAAGAGAGCCACCGCGTTAAGTCGATTAGCGCTGCAAGAACCCGTTGCTCTGTTGTTGGCCCTATGCCCAGGGGCTGAATTCGGCCCGGCCAAGCAATGGCCGGCGGAATATTATGCTGAAGTTGCCAAAAATAAATTGGCGGATGGATGGCAGGTATGGATATTTGGATCTTCAAAAGATAAAGTGGCTGCAAATCGCATCGAATCGCTAACGGGAGGCCGCGCTCGAAATTTGGCGGGTGTGACGACACTCAGCGAGGCTGTCCATTTGCTTTCATTGGCGTCGGGGGTGATAGCTAATGATTCGGGTTTACTCCATGTAGCCGCTGCTTTAGACCGTCCGGTAATCGCCGTGTATGGTCCCACGACTCCTTCATTTACGCCACCCTTATCTAAAAAAGCCGAAACAGCTAAATTGGATTTACCGTGCAGTCCGTGTTTTAAACGAGAATGTCCCTATGGGCATCAACAATGCATGAAGTCGTTGAAGCCCGCTATAATATTGGAAACGATGGAAAAAATGAATTACGTTTCGCTCTGATTTCCCTTGTAAGAGTGGAGCAGGGTTTCTATATTTTCTCTCTCTTCTTCTGGCAAAGCCGCTATTTCTAGCGTTGAAAACGCGAGTGTTTTGTATAATTCTAATAATTTTTTATCAGGCAGTGCGTAAAGATGTTTAAGAATGGTATTGATGTCACCCCGTTTAAGAGGCCCTGTGAGCGATTTTGCAGGGGATAAAGTGGTTTCGAGGTTATTAAGCGTTCCTTTCATCAGATCGATAATCATTCCGAGCGCCATTTTCTCTTCAACGTCGGCCTCCTTCAAACAGTGCGCTGCCGTATTCGCGATAGTCACGAGATAGTTGGAGGCGAGAACGCCCGCCGCATGGTAAATGGCTTTTTTCTTAGCGCTAATGAGAAAAGTGAGAGAGCCGATCGCCGTGAAAATCTCATTCAAAAGAGGTATTGCTTGGCTGTGGCCTTCGAGAGCGCAGTAAGTCCCCTGATAGCGTGAGAGGACCAGCTTGGGGACAGCAAAACTTTGCAGGGGGTGGACGCTCGCGGTGAAACATCCTTTCTTTACAACAGAAAAAAGAATTTCGGAAGAAAGCGATCCACTGCAATGTAGGATAATGCTGGCCGGTTTTAGATTTTTGCTTCGTGATAGTTGTTGACAGCACGGTTCGATATAATCGTCGGGAGTGGCTATTACCGTTATGTCTGCTGGCGGCAAACTTTCAATTGTATTAAAAGCTTTCCCTTGGCCGATAAATTGAGCGGCCTTTTCGGCGTTTTTAACCGTTGCATTGCAAACGCCCTTAATGATTCCCGCTTCATGTGTTACCACAAGTCGGGCAATCGTTTTGCCGAGGCGGCCCGCGCCGATAATATTGATTAGCGGCTTCTTCATGCCGCTTGAAAAGAACGCAGTTTTTCTTCAGGCTTCCCTGTCCACGCCGCTTGTCTTGCGGCCATTTCTGAGAAAGCGACCCCTAGAAAAAGAGCGTATAAATGAAGTTCCGTGGTGTCGCTTAACCACGAATTGCCTAAACAACCTATCATCATGCCAATCAATAACGCTTGCATGAAATAGTGGTAATCGCTCGAAAGCGAGTAACTGTATTTCCATTGAATTAAGAAATTCACCAGCAAAAGAAAAACACCGACAATGCCGAGTTCAATACCAACGTTTAAATAACCATTATAAGAGAGACGCATATCACCGGTGACCTTGGTTTTCTCGGACGGCAATGTCGCGTAAGCCGTGTGGAACCCGCCGGTACCATGGCCAAGCCACGGCCGTTGCTTAAAAAGAAAATAAGCGTTTTTTATAGATTGAATACGAATGCCAACAGAAGTATTAGCTTCTCCTTTTTGATAGCGTTCGGTGTTTTGAACCAGTTCTGTAATCCGCGATCTAAACTGATCCGAAAAGTGATACGCCAGGCCGCTTAAAAGCACAGCCATAATGAGAGCGCCAAGGAGGCCGCGCCACCCAAAATGAAGCCCGCCGCTAAACAAGAAAAGAGCAGCGAAAATAAAATAACCAGAACGTCCGTCATTAATAAATAGGGCATTAAAGATCGCGGCAAAAGCGAGGATTCCATAGATCCGACGGTTGAGCCATTTATTAGGAGTTCTCAGCTTAAAGGTAGGTGCTACCGGGGTTAAAGATCGATAAAGAAAAATAAAAGCGGTGATAACCATTAAGAAGTTTTGAATAATATGATCTTTAAAAACGCTACTTTTCCCAAAAGGAGTAGAGAAAAATAAGAGCGGATTAAAGAAATATTTTATATAGGACAAACCGAGCGTAATAGTCATCGCAATAAGAAAAGCATTCAGGATATAGCGTCGCCAAGGAGGCTCACACGAAAATCCAATTAAAATAACCGCACATAAGAGATTGCTCGTTTTGGAAAATTGATGAAAAATATCCCAGTTTGGCGCAATAGAATAGAAAGCCGCGATAAAATAGAGCGCTATAAATAGTATTAAGAGAATTGCAACTGGGTGTGACGAAATCACACGCCATTTCTTATGCCATGGATCGCTGAACAAACTGAGAAGCGTCGCGATTGGGAAGAAAATGCAGGTGGTTGTCGTTGAAAGAGGCACAGAAAAGGCGGTAGCAGCCAGAAGGACCTCTGTCGTTTTTCTTACTCTTTGATATCTTGGTCTAGGGGCTTCCTGCATGATTTCCTCTCGAATAAACATTAGAATAAAGCGGTTACTATAACATAAGGGCGAGAGGATTCACTATAGATGCGAGAGCTTCATATTATCGAGCCTACCTTGGCGGATCAGACAGGCCATTGCCATGCGTATGTGCACAGTCTGATTCAGGCCAATGCCGCTTTTAAGTATGACCTTCATGTATGGCTGAACCGACGGGGGTGCACTCTTTATCCTGGCGCGCGTGTCCGCTTTCGCCCTTACTTTCGACATCGGTGGCGCAAGCTGCAAAAATTTTTTTGTTTACGTTCCTTACTTTGCTCTGGCAAAACCATTTTTATCCCAACGGCGGGGCGCATTGATTTAATTTACCTAGATTGGCTTTTGAAAGAGAAAAAATACGAGGGGAAACTGTTTTTGCATTTCCATCAATTTAAAGTTTCCGAAAAGAAAATGGCGCTGCTAAAAAAGATAGCCAAAAAAAATCCTGAATTTATTATGATGGCTCCTACCGCAAAGTTACTCACTATTTTCCAAGAAAGTGGGTTTCAACACTGTGAACTTGTGGCTTGCCCCACTTACGGGGCTCCTCTTCGTTCTTTGGAGGAAAATTCGTTTAAGAAAGTGGTTTATGCCGGCGCAGCCCGAGTGGATAAAGGATTCCCAGAGGTAGTTTCTTTTTTGGAATATTTAGCCGAAAAAGAAAAGAGCTTACCCATTGAGTTACAAATTTCCCCTCCTTTTTCAGGTCGTTATGATGAGAAAAGCAAGGCCACCCTGTTACGCTTGGCAAATATTCCCTTATCAAAATTAATTATTCATGATCGCGCGCTTGACCAGGCAGATTACCAACGATTATTTATCGGCGGCATAGGCCTTTTAGTTTATGATGGAGTGAGTTATCAGGATAAATTTAGCGGTGTTACTTTAGATGCTTTATACGCTGGCTGCCCTATTATTACTGTCAATAATACCTGGATGGGTGAAGTTGTGGAGCGATTTCAAGCTGGAAAAGTGATAGACTACCGATCGCCTGAGTGTATTTATGAAGCGTTATGTTTAATCCGTTGTGATTATGCGCGTTTCCAAGAAAATGCAAAGCGTGCGGGGAAAATCCTCTCTCGAGAGCACGATCCCGCGAACACGTTAAAAATCATCGATAAACACAATATTTAGAATGAACCCGCAGAACAAGGAAGATGAGTAAGACAAATTTATGAATAAATTATCCGTTTATATTATCGCTTATAATCAAATAAGCAAAATTGAAGACGCGATTAAAAGCGTTTTGTGGGCCGACGAAGTGCTTGTCGTTGACTCGCACAGCACCGACGGAACTACCGAGCTGGCAGAAAAACTAGGAGCACGAGTTGTCCAAGTGCCTTTTCGCGGTTTTGGTGATTTACGTAATCAAGCTGTCGCTGCCTGTCAATACGATTGGATATTTAGTCTTGATTCTGATGAATGCTGCACGCCCGCGGCGCGCGATGAAATTCTTTCTATCATTAATTCAAATAATGCTCTGGATATTTATAAAATACCGCGTAAAAATCGTTTTATGGGTCGTTGGATTAAGCACGGCGGTTGGTATCCTGATTATCGTCAACCACAACTCTTTCGAAAAAATGCGCTCACTTATGTTCCCGATGTCGTCCACGAAAACTATCATTGTCACACCAACAAGTCCATGGGTTATTTAAAAAATCCTATTTGGCAGATCTCCTTCGAGGACTTATCGGAAATGATGCACAAGGCAAACCGCTATTCGACACTTGGTGTTGACCGACTTAAAAAAAAATATGGGAAAGCTTCTATGTTGCGAGCCATCACCCACATGAGCTGGACTTTTATCAAGGTCTATATTGTCAAGTTCGGTTTTTTAGATGGCTGGCCCGGACTTGTGATCGCAATGGGACACAGCTACGGCGCATTTTACCGGTATGCTAAATTTTACGAGCAAGAGCGATGTCAACGGATCTAATTCGTCCTGCCAAGGCAATCAGACCAAAGCTTAAAACAAGCGTTGCGGTTTTGATACGATGCAAAAACCCTACGCCATCATCCTTGTGCGAGATCGTCCTCAGAATTGTTCAAGAATACGGAACTCTCACAGTCAAGACGGTAGGATCTAAGCCAAGAGGTTAAAAAACATTCAATGCATTTTTCTAAGCACCTTAGCTTGAATCCTGTGCCTTCGGCCATGAAAGTCATCTATTCTTCTATACTTCCGGTAGACGGCCTTTCGCACTGGGTGCGATTAGAAGTGTAGGTTTTCTATACCACCTTGCGGGCCCAGTGGCTAAGTAACCTAATGAAAAGTGCCCCTCCTTAAAGAGGGCGTTATAATGCGCCAACATAGAGTTTCTATTTTTAAAAAAAGGAGCAGGGCCATGAAAGATATTAAAATACTTGGTGTTGGTATTTATTGCAAAAGGGGTTTTTCAACTGTGTGGGATTGATGAGTGGGGTAAGGTGATCCACACGAGAGGGGTTAGGCGCTCAATATGTG
>NZ_CAJRAM010000080.1 GCF_907164965.1 Coxiella endosymbiont of Ornithodoros maritimus | reverse complement strand
GTGAAGCCGCATATACGTTCTTTTCGTCAAAACTGATTGTTGACAACAACCCTGGGGCCATATACGTATAGACCAAAGCAGAATACGGGAAAATAATGATCTCGTCTATCATCCCCGTATTTCACTGCGCTTCATACAGGCTACTTTGCTGCTGGGCCCGCAAGGCGGCCTAACCTACACTTTCAATCGCACCATGCCTAATTATAATCTTTGATTTTTAGCTAAATTATAACCAAGATATCCTTGAGTTTAAGCCAAAATGAAACGATTCATTTCTCAACAGCTTGCGCAGTGGAAAGAAGATCCGCATGCATAGAAAGCTGATCCCCCTACGTGGCGCACGTCAAGTAGGAAAAACTACGGTTGTTCGACAGTTGGGAGAACAACTTAACTCCTTTGTAGAAGTGAATTTAGAGATCTGAAAACTTACGTCGCGTTTTTGCTGAATATAATATTTTGATATTCCACGCATTATCAGCGATCATCAAATTATTACTGGGAAAGATATCGAGCCTGCTAGAACGCTTCTTTTTCTAGATGAAGTCCAAGCTTGCCCAAGAGCGCTAAGTGGCTTTACGGTATTTTTACGAGACCCCTCCCTCAATTACACGTCATGTCAGCCGGGTCTATTGAATTTGCCATTGAGGAAGTAGGGGTACCGGTGGGCAGGATTGCGTTTTTGCATATATATCCTATGTCATTTATAGAATTTTTATGGGCACTGAAAGAAATGTCTCTTCCAGCAGCCATTTTAAAGCAGGAGCCCACAAATCCATTCAGCGATTCTGTTCATAAAAAACATTGCGCTTATTTGGCGAATATCTTGCTATCGGTGGTATGCTTGAAGCGGTTGATCTTTGGCGGCAAACTAAAAGTTATATATGTGGAGATACATCATGACTTGCTTTCATCTTACCAGCAGGATTTCGAGAAATATGCTTGTGAACCTCAGATTAAATACGTTGAGCATTTATTTCAGCAGGCTTCCCACCAGTTAGGAGAACGATTTCGATTTTCAAAGCTCACTGGTCATTTTCGTGCTAGGGAATTAATGCCGGCGCTGGAATTACTCAAAAAAGCCAATATAATTACTACTATTATTTAGCAGGGAGTTCCTCTCGGTGCTCAAGCAAACCCTAAGCAATTTAAATTAATCATGTTAGATGTTGCACTAACCCAGGCTTTAATTAGGAACCACCAGTGAAGCTTGGATTTTAACCCCAGAAAAGGCTTTTGTTAATAAAGGCGCGATTGCAGAGGCAGCAGTTGGTCAAGAACTACTTTCTTACGCTAACCCCCGTCAGCACCAACAATTATTTTATTGGCATCGACAAGAGCGAAGTAGCTAAGCGGAAATGGATTATTTAATCAGTCAAAATACACACGTCATTCCAATAGAGGTGAAGGCGGGAAGCAGATTTTCTTAAATCGACATTCTCGGACGCCCTACGGTATTCGTTTCTCAACGCACAATTATTCTGCCTTTGAAAAGATCTATTCATACCCTTGATATGCTGCTCTTCAGCAAAATTGCTTTAACGCTGCCTCTTTAGTCTTTGATTGCCCAGTGGCATAATAAGCGCTTGTTTTTGGGTTAAGAGATTGTTTTTCAGAGAAGGATTCATGGCGGATAAAATTGACATTCCTCTTTATGAAAAGGCGCGCATTGTAGTCTACGGGGATGTAATGCTGGATCGCTATTGGTATGGACAAGCTTCACGAATCTCTCCCGAAGCGCCTATTCCCGTTGTTAACGTTGATCAGATAGAAGCGCGTCCCGGCGGGGCGGCGAACGTGGCGTTGAACGTAGCTGCCTTGGGCGCTTCAGTAGAATTGATGGGGGTTGTGGGGGACGATCGGGAATCCAGAGAGCTTGAGACGTTGCTGAATAAAAAGTCTATTAACTGGCACTTTCACCGGCTCAACAACTATCCAACGGTGACTAAATTGCGTGTGCTGGGACAAAATCAACAGCTTTTGCGATTAGATTTTGAAAAAGCGTTAAAACATTACGAAGACAAAGGCTTGTTGCAGCGTTATCAACATTCACTCTCTCATGCACAAGCTGTTATTTTATCCGATTATGCTAAAGGTGCGTTATTTAACGCCACTGCACTTATTCAACGGGCGCGTGAAAAGGGCCTTCCTGTCTTAGTTGATCCCAAATCAGTTGATTTCAGGCGTTACGCGGGAGCTACGCTTTTAACGCCTAACCTAAAAGAATTTGAGGCGGTGGTGGGTCATTGCCAAACGGACCAAGAGTTGGAGTCCAAAGCGCGAGCTTTAATTCACCAATATTGTTTTGAAGCTATCCTTATCACCCGCGGAAAACAAGGGATAATGTTAATTCAGAAAGAAGGGGCGCCCATTAATTTAGTAGCCCATGCGCGCGAAGTCTACGATGTCACTGGGGCGGGCGATACAGTGATTGCAGTAATGGCAGCTTCTTTAGCAGCCGGGGGGGATTTTTACGAAGCGGTCCAGCTCGCCAATTTGGCAGCCGGTTTAGTGGTACGAAAACTCGGTGCGGCGACAGTGACGGTTCCGGAATTGCGCCGTGCATTACACCAAATAAACGCTTTCCATCATGGGGTTTTATCTGAAAAAGCACTGCTATTAGCAGTAGCAGATGCCCGCGCTCACGACGAGACAATTGTTATGACTAACGGTTGCTTTGATATTTTGCATGCCGGTCACGTTTACTATTTAGAAGCGGCTAAGGCGATGGGCCACCGTTTAATTGTAGCTGTCAACGATGACAATTCGGTAAAGCGCTTAAAAGGAAAAGACCGACCTATTAATTCATTACAAGCGCGCATGGAAGTCTTAACCGCGTTACGTGCCATCGATTGGGCAGTGCCATTTTCAGAAGATACACCTGCGCGTTTAATTACTGAGGTGTTGCCGAATATTTTAGTAAAAGGCGGCGATTACCAACTCAACCAAATCGCAGGTGGTGATGCAGTTGTTAAAAATGGTGGGAAAGTACTGACTATCCCAATTAAAGAAGGCTTTTCGACTTCGCGTTTGGTTGAAAAGATGCTCAATTAAGCGGTTATCTTAATTTAGTCTACTCTACTCTACTCCCTAAGTCAGTGCTCTATTATCAAACCCTTAACGCGACCGAAATGTCTGGTGTGGTTGGTTACAAGCACCACTTTGGTTTGTAGGTAAATACTTGCGATCAGTAAATCAAGGCCTGCTAACATTTTTCCAGATTGTTTTAATTCTGCTTTTTTTTAGCAAATTGATAAGGGGCTTTTCCACGAAATGGTCAACTTTCTCAATAAGACCATCACTTTCGCTAAATTTGTTTTTTTATGTGTTGAATTTAGGGCACCAAATAATAATTCAGTATAGTTAATAATCGTTGTGCCTAAATCGTCTAAAGGAGTTTCAGCTATTTTAGAAAGTACGCTTTCTTTACCTTTCAGAAAATAAATGAGGATATCTGTGTCCAAGATATATTTCACAGCCCAATGTCCTTATGGTCTTTGTTATAACCTGGATTCTTGAATGACTTTTTACATTTAATTCGCTGCTTCTTCGCTGAAAACACCCGCAAACTCAATTAAATCCGATTGGGAGCGGATTTGTCTTTTCGCATAACAATTGATGGCTCTCTCTAAGATATCTGTTTTCGATAAATGCAATTTTTTAGAAAGAACGGATAATCGCGTAATTGTTCGGTTACTGAACCTAAAACTCATGGCTTGCTTCATAAGTACCCGGCTGTATTATTTTTGTATATACATATTTTGATATAAATGAATAATATTGTAAATATAGCGGGCTGAGTGAATGCGTCCAGCAAGCTTAAAATTTATCCAGGCTCCTACTTTTTGTAGGTCAAGTTAAGATAATAATTATACTGCCCAGCCGGTGTTATATTACTGATAGTTAAATGGGTGCAGTTTGGGGGCGTGCTGTTGGCGAAATTTAACTAACTGTAAGGGCCGTCGATAAATGGTAACTGGTATGGCCGGAAGTGCAACAGAGTCATCGCTGGATAACCATTTTTGATAAAATCGTAAATGGATATTAGCACGGATAATTTGGCAGAGCCATTCACAGTGGTAAACGTCGGACCGATGATATTAACGCCGTTATTGCTCATGTAAATGGCAATCACTTGACTATTGGGTGGAAAACCAATGAGATTTACGGCTAAATTATCAATAAAAGGAGAAACATGCTGTTGAGCTAAAGTGGTTAGACTTATGGCCAGTAAAAATGCCATGAGGAATGGAGGTTTTTTTATTAATAATACTCCTTAAAAGTTGATGAATAACGACAATGATATCGATCAACTTTAAAGAAAAAACTTCGGGTTTTTTATCCCTGTTTGGTCAATCAATTTGTTTAAGTTAGTAGCGGTATTCGTTTGTAAATCCATTTCTGCATTTTTCGTCCCTTGGGGCGCCATTAACGAAAGGGTGGCCAGGAGGCGTTCATTGTCGAGATGATTCGTTCAAGCTGACTTTCAATTTCCGCGAGAATCAAGACTTGTTCGCGCGCTACCACCGCCGGAGATGCGGTTTTCATTTGCTTAAACCAAGCGGGACTATTAATACGTTGGTTAGCGATATAATTCTCGACTTGCAGTGGACTCGCGTACCCCTTAGGTAAATTGGGATCGTCTGGCATACTCACTTTAGAGCCTAACCCTTTAAGCGGCACGCGTTCGTTAAGGAAGGTATTGAAATTGTCTATGGCTATTGATTTTGTCGCTATTTAAAGAGCGCACAGCTAATTGGAATTTTTGATAAGCAGGATTATTCAAAAACGATTTCAACTTATCAGCGCGTTTTTCAGCACTCAGTTTGTTTAGGTTGTTTTAAGCTCACTGAAATGAATATTATCAGTTAAAGATTGGTATGGTTTTGTCAAATATTGTAAATACGTAGTGGCTGCCATTTGCGGGTCGCTTAATTGGTTGGCGTTAATGACTTGTTCGGGAAATTGTAAAAGAGTTCCAGAAATTTGATTTTTTGTATTAGTATCTGTATTGTTTTTGAGTGTTTGTAAAACGTTACTTTTTTCAACATCGGCTTGCAAAGCAAGGTCGATATTTTTATCTAAGTTGATATTTCATATTGCTGATGCTTTTTTTACTGGCAATTGCCAGCGCTTGAACTTCAAGACCAACTTCTTTTATCGCCTTTATAACGCCGCTCATGGGATCAACGTCCGCCATCGCTGATGTTGAGGCCACACAACCTAATACAAGAAAAGAAGCAATGCCAAGTACGTGAAATTTTTTCATAAATAAACCCTTTTTTAAAACCAGTGGATATTAGACGAATCCTGTTTTTTTGTTTGGGTGGATGGGGGTTGATCCACTACTGGCGAAGGCGCATTGGCTGGGGAACTGACTATCGGTAGCGCGCTGCAGTGGGGGGTTGTGGTGTTGCTGAAAATCCACCGCCGTGAGGAGCTGCGCTGCTGACAGAATCACCCTTCAAATTAGAAAAATAGGCACTGATAAAACTCCGAGTAGATAATAACGCTGAACAATGATCTACCGAGATACTGCTACATGGATGCACTTGCCAATGCACAATTACTTAAAGCATCAGCGATAGTGGAAGTAAGCGACTGATTATAGGACGCCAGGTTAATAAATTGAGGATCGGAGTAACTTAAATAATTAGCACAATCCGCAGTGGGCGTATTATCGGCGAAAGAAAACGAAGAAGCCGCTGACAAAAGGGGCTCCGCTCCTAATTAAAAGATATTTATTCATAAACCACCTTCTTCAAGAGTTTGTAAAATTAATTTAAAACGGTCCGGCGCAAAAACTCGGCCTAGTAGCCGAAACCGTTCGAATACCAAGTTGTGTTTTAGAAAAATGCCGGCGCGGTATCTGTTTCAGATTTTGATATTTCTTCAGTGCGCATGAGGACTTTCGCAGCAGCCCCGGGATAGGTTGTGTCTAAACACATCAATAAACGCAAGCCGCGCCCGGTCTTAAGGTGAGTGACTAAATTAATCATCTCATTTTTTTGCTGTAGATCAATATTTCCGATATCTTCAAGGGTCTTGCCTAGCTCTTTCAAAGCAATTTCAATCTCAGGATTGTGCCATCCATCGTCCAATCTTACACGCCCTCCATGAAGGAGATAACGCGGTAGATAATAGGGTCTTTGTAATCGCGCCAAAATTGATGAACGGCTTTATGCGACAGATCTGGTATGGCTTCTCCGCTATTTAGGCTTTTTAAGAGAATAGCCCACCAACCTTAATAAAATATTAAAAATATTAATGAGGATTTCGTTCTGTGAGGGATCTCCATACACGAAGGAAAGCGATGAATTTATCTTCTGAGCAGGCGGAATTAATGGAAAGGTTTGTTTTAATTGAAG
>NZ_CAJRAM010000079.1 GCF_907164965.1 Coxiella endosymbiont of Ornithodoros maritimus | reverse complement strand
CTTTCGTCATGTATAGAGATATTCAAGCCCTGGACGATTAATTTTAATTTTATTTTAAACTTTTTCGCGTAGAATAGGCTCGTTAGGGGATTAATCTTAAAAATTAATGGTATTGACATGCAAAACAAAACCAACATGCATCCAGCAGAGGTTATCGACCGTGTGTCAAAGTTTACTCGAGACATTGAGGAATCTCTCAAAGATTTAAAGACCAAATATTCCCATCCTAAAGATGATCAGAGTGAACTCTCCTATGCAGCTAAAGGGCCGGGATTATGACATCATTTAACTTGTCCAACCTGCGCTTGAATGCCAAAAATGAGCACCTCAAGCAGCAATTGATTGAATGTGTTGATGAACAAAAAGCGCAATTCCTTCAATCGGCAGAAATTTTTTATGCCAAGGCTCGTCGAACCAAAGAGGATTACCGTCAACTTTTTGAAGCGATTATCCAAGCCACTGGGCAAGTCTTATCGGCCACAAACTGGGAAGAATCACTATTCTTGCGTAATACCTTAAAACCCATAAAAAACTGTACGAAGAAGCGTTCGCCTTAAAAGAAAAACTGGATGGCGAGCAACCGGGGCAAGCTTTCACCACCCCCGCCCTAACAGAAAACAAAGTCAAACTTTAATGTATCGTTATACCAATCGAACGGCCACGATTTAAAACAATGGGCGCTGCAATTGGCCTCTTTAGAGAGTTATATGGTAGGGCGAGAGAGTTATATGGTAGGGCGGCCCATTTATCAAAACGAAGCCGATGCGATACAAGCGATCCGTCAAAAACTATCGCAACTTTCCGAAGCGTGCCTCGTCGTAGCCGTCGATCAGTCTAAAATTATTTCTCAGGAAAATCAGTTGCGAAAAGACCGGCTGGGAAATCCCCTCACCACAGTGATACCAAACGCCATAAAAAGTGAAAATATTATTGAATTTATTCATCAAGAGAAACGTTATCATTACGTGAATCAAGCACGGGAATTAATCCTAAAAACAAGCGAGACGAACTAGATGTATCCAGCGCAACAAAACGCAACGGATCAAATCGCTAATTTTTTTGGCTCTTGATGTTGTTGGCCTTGGGTGTTCTTGTTTTTTGGTGGCTTGAGCGAAGCTATATTGTTTCAGCGATATTTTTTGTTCGTCATTACGAAATTGATTTAATAAAAGGCGTGTTGGATCGCGTTAATGTGGGGTTGGGCTGGCTGAACTTGATGCCGATTGATAAAATCACAAACTCGCTTTTTGGCAGCATTTTATGGCAACCGCTAATAGAAAAGAGGTAACTTTTCCGCAAGTGGGGGCGCTGAGTACCGACGTCAGTTTATGGGTGCGCTATCCCGTTATTCTCATTTTATTAAGATTAGCGAGCTGGATGTTGTTCCGTAATCGTTCTGCCCGATTTCAACGCACCCATACCATGGACAGTTTGAAAAAAAGTGAAGTAGAAAATTGGCCGCAAATCACGCCGGTTCTCTCATTAGATTTGCTCAAAGCCGATTTAGAGAAAGGCCCGTAGGCGATAGCGAAATTAGCATTGAATTTTTGTAAAGAACATAATTTATTGGACATCACCATTGGAGAGAATGACAAAAAAGTGTGGACCGTGAAACCCGGCCCGGCGGAGTGCTTATTTGTGTTGCAAATGGGGCCGTTGTGGAAGGGCGTAGAAGCATTGCCAATTCATGTCAAAGCTTTGCTCATTGTTTTTGTTGCGCATGGTCATCGCGATCATAAAGTAGCTGAAGATTTATTGGTGCAAATTACTCAATCGGCCTTGCACGGACGCTTAAATTTTAGTGGCGTTGAGGAATTACTCACAAAATACAAAGATTCAAAAATAATTAAATAGCTGGAGAAACGCCATGCTTACGTGGAAACACTAATGGCATCCCTTCTGGAAATCGCCCGCATCGAGGGCGTTCTCACGACGGCTGAATTTTTATGGTTAAAGCCCGTCGATCTACGATTGTGGTACATGTTAAACAGCGTGGGTAGACAGACCGCTGTTGTCGAAATTGCTGGTTTATTTGCGCATTGGCGAGCGGAAAAACGCTTGGAAAGACCTTTGCGAACGCCGATGGTTAAGGGGGCAGTCACGGTATTGGAGAAGGATATAACAACGGTACTTTATATTTCGGAAGAAGAGTGATAGCATACCAGCCGCGCGACTTAGAAGAAAAACATGAACGCTTCCATTCGCACGTGCTGCGCGACACGCGCACACTGAGCGTGCGCATGGCCGGTTTCCTAAAAAATCCGCGAGGCATCGCAACTTTTCTATTGCTATTGGCAATAATTACTTTTTTTATTAGTTATTTTTCAGATGTCATCTTACTACTGGGAATTGCTTCTTTTATCTATACTTACACACGCAAATACAAATTGCCTTTCCGTTTGCCACAACACTCTCACATGAAAGATTACAATGACCCTCTCCCAGGCACGCGAAATAAACCGCGGCAAGCATAAGGCATTTATTATTTTGGCAATAAAGGGAGAACCAAAGAAGAACTGTGGTTCAGCAATGAAGATGTGCGAACTCACGTCTTAATTTTTAGTTCTACCGGCAGTGGTAAAACGGAAGCGATGGTATCGATTGCTTACAATGTGCTTACAACCCAATAGTTTCATTTATGTGGATGGTAAAGGCGATAATCGCTGTTTGCGAAAGCATTTTCAATGGTACGTGCGATGGGACGCGAAGACGATCTCCTGTTAATTAATTTCATGACGGGGGCGAAAGAAATTATCGGGCCGCAAGAAAAGCGTTTATCCAATACCTTAAACCCTTTTGCGAATGGTTCTTCCAGCATGTTATCGTAATTAATTGTGAGCATGATGGATAAAGCCGCTGGAACTCCCGATGGTGACATGTGGAAAGGACGTGCTATCGCGTTTACCGAAGCATTAATGAAAATTCTTGTTGCCATGCGTGATGTCGGACACATTCTGTTAGATGCTAATACCATTCGTGATTACTTTCATTTACCGAAATTAGAAGCCATCGTTGTCGATAAATTATTTCTGCGCGAAAGCGAAGAGCCAATTAATTTAGAAAATGTACCGCCTACCGTGATCGAACCTATTGTAAACTATGTATTAACGCTGCCCGGTTATAACAAAGAGAAAAAAGCAAGCAAGTTTCACAAGTATTGGAACAGTATGGATTTATCACCATGCAGTTAGTACGAGTGTTTACTTCGCTAGCCGATACCTACGGCCATATCATGCGAACTAATTTAGCGGAAGTCGATTTGCGTGATGTGGTGCTAAATCGGCGCATTTTGTGTGTATTATTGCCTGCATTAGAAAAATCACTGGATGAATTATCCAACTTAGGGAAAGTAATTGTTTCAACATTAAAAGCGATGATAACTTCCGGTTTAGGTGAACATGTTGAAGGCGAATATTCAGATTTAGTCGACGCTAAACCCACCAATTCCAAAACGCCGTTTTTATGTGTTTTGGATGAATACGGTTATTACGCTGTTGAAGGCTTTGCAATCGTGCCCGCGCAAGCACGATCCTTAGGATTTTCCATCATATTTGCCGGACAAGATTTGCCGGCCTTTCAAAAAGCTTCGAAAGAAGAAGCGGCATCGATCGGCGCTAATACCAATATTAAAGTTTGTATGAAACTTGAAGATCCAACGGAAACGTGGGATTTCTTTATGAAATCGGCGGGTGAATCTTACGTGACACACGTTGAGAACTTCCAAATCGACCAAGGCAGTGTGTTAGGTAGCTATCAAGAGGGCGAAGGGGCTCGAGTGGAAAAACGAGCGCGTATTGACACTTGTTGGCTTTAAAAGAACAACGTCAAGGCGAGGCGCATTTCTTTTTTAAATCGAAAATTGTTCGCGGCAAATTTTTCTATGCGAACCTTAAACGAACTAAATACCTTCGGCTCAATCATTTTCTTAAAGTCGCAGGGCCGAATGATTCTGACGCTAAGAAATTAATAAAAAGTTTTGAGCATTTTGAAAAATTAGCGACGAAGGACACTATTTTTTCCGATATCGAAGCGAGTAATGAAGAAGTCGAAAAAGTTTTTCTAGTCTTTAGTGAAGAAAAACATTTAGCCCCTTTTGATCGCTCTATTATAGCGCTTAAAAAATTCTTTACCCAAACGGGCGATATACCCACTTCTTTTTTACAAGAGCTGTCAGCCAGCCAAAAGGAAGATGTCGATTATTTGAGTCTTTTTACACCGCTGCGTTTGTCCGATCATATTAAAGAAGTCGTTATTAGTAACGATCTAGATAATTTCAAAAAACCCATTCTCGATCGGGCTTATTTACGCGATCAAATTGAATACATTCAACGATTGTGCGGAAAGAGCCGTCAGCAGGCGATGAATATTGCGGTTGAATTAATCAGTGATATGGGAAAAGGCACTCGATATCCGCCAAAAGTCGATTTCACCTTAAAAGAAACTGACGTAGCCAAAGGGATATGCGACATGATTCAGGTTATCTCTTTAAAGAAAAAAGAAGCGGCAAAGACAGCAGATAATAAGAGTTAGAGGTAAGTAATGAGAACAAAACACCTCCTTTCCGTGAAGCAGACATCCCGCAGCCCGTATGAAGCAAAGCGGAATACGGGGACATAATTCCCGTATTCCGCTTTGCTTCATACGGGCTACTGCTAGCCTTAGGGATTAGTTTGAGCGCTTGTTCCAGTTACACCACCGTTTCCTCGGCTCCTGTTTATACAATTCCCGCACCAAAGCCTTCGTTAGCAAAAATTCGCGCGCACTATATTCATCGATTACAAACCAATGGCGTTCAAGTGGCTGCTTACACGGATAACAATGGACACATTGAGCGACAGCAAGCGTTGACAACGCGTCAAGCACAAGTGGGGGCGAGTTTTCTATGGTCGCGCGGCGTTAATGCGCGATTATCTTATGCCGTTGGTTACAATCGAAAAAATCCAGTGGACTATAACGGAAGTTCTCACGGGCGATTCAATAATCGGAGCGTGGAAATAAGTTTTCGTTTTTATCCGGAGTATACATTCCTTACGCGTAAAAAAAACAATGACGATAAATGCCGAACAATTGGCTTTGCAGAAAAATAATCTTCACCATGATAATTACCGTCGGGTAATGGCTTTTTTGCTCGCATCTGTTGTTATTGCGGTGAGTTTGTGGCTATTTTGAGCTACCAAATCGTCACCACTCCAAAACCGGCCTATTATCCAACCACGACAACGGGGCGTGTGATTCCGTTGCAATCGTTGGATATACCGGTAGTAACTAACACCTATTTATTACAATGGGCCGCCTTAGCAACGCGTGTGGTATATAACTTAGACTTTGAAAATTACACCAAGCAATTAGACAACGAGTCTTCTTATTTCACTCCGGCGGGGTGGAATTCATTAATGAACGCAATGAAATCATCGGGCGCTATTGATTCGTTGAAAAACAATAAATTATTTATGGCGGGGATTGTGAATGGTCCTGCGGTTATTTTAGATCAAGAAATGGTTCACGGCTGTTATAGCTGGCGTGTGCAGTTGCCTTTGTTGGTGACTTACAACCAGTGCTAGCATCCAACAAAAAGCTCATTTTATTATTACAATAGATATTATACGAGTCCCGATAATTGACGCTGTCAAAAGTATTCAAATTAACCAATTTAGCGCAGTTATGGGATAACATGCTCAACTCAAGTGAAGGGTTAAAATTAGTTATCTTACACAATGCGTTTTATCGCAATAATTATCGCCGAGCGATTATTGTTTTATTGTTCGCATTAATTATTAATTACGGCCTTGCCTTTATGATTTTTTACAAATGGGTGTACCCTCCGCAACCGGAACATTTCGCAACGACAGCCGATGGGCGGATTATCATGCTGTATCCTTTAAGCGACCCTGTTTTACCGGATGATTTTGTATTGCAATGGTCAACGGACGCTGTGCGTAAAACATTTAGTTTAGGTTACGAACATTGGCGTGAAGAGTTGTAGGAGGCTTCTAGTAATTTTACGCCCGATGGTTGGAAATGGTTTTTAAACAGCTTAAAAAGTACAAACAATTTAAAAATCTTAGTCGATTTTAAAATGGTATCCAATACGACAGTGACAGGAGCACCGACGGTGGTTTGCAAAGAAGTGGTTGCTGCCCATTTCGCGTGGAACATCAAAATGCCGTTATTGGTTACCTATACGAGTGAAGGACACACCATCAACATGCCCATGTAAGTAACGTTAATTGTGCTTCGGATGCCCACCCAAGATTATCCGGAACGGATAGCAATTAATAATTTCCTAACGCAAACGGTCACACCGAATGCGGTAGATAATTCGGTGTAAATGTAAAACTGTGAGTAAAGTGAGAAAGATGGTGATGCAAAAAAATTTTCCTAACTCTTTTAATTGGGGCCAGTACCATTCCGGTATTAGTGTTAGCCGATAATGCTTCTTTTGCTTATGGAATAAGGTCGTTATTCACTGATTCTGACCAAAGCTCGCCCTCAACCCAGCCGCGTACTGCTGATAAATTACGATAAAATCAACAAGCGGCGATTGACAATCTATTAAATAAAGCGCGTTCAATGGCGAACCCAACATCGCAGAGTAATCAAAACGCTTCTTCTACTTCACCCCCCGAGCAAAATCCAAGCCTCAGTGATGACGCATTTGCCAACACAGTTCGCAATATGATGCCGTTATCGCCCGATCAAATCCGCACACTCCAATTATTTATTTGACCAAAGCCAACAGGCGGCCGCACCTGGCGTACCGCCAAAACCGACTCCAGCTTCGGTCATTGTTAATTTATCCCCGGGTGCAACGCCCCCGATTATCCGCTTATCAGCCGGTTTTGTAACGTCATTGGTATTTTTAGATTCGAGTGGTGCGCCGTGGCCCATTCAAGCTTATGACTTGGGCGATCCGAAAAGCTTTAACATCCAATGGAATAAAAAAGACAATACTTTGTTAGTTCAAGCGTTGAGCCACTATAAGGCGGGGAATTTAGCCGTCGTGCTGCAAGGATTGGATACGCCGGTGATGTTGACGTTAATGCCGGGACAACGTGCCGTCGACTATCGTGTCGATTTGCGCGTACCTGGTTTGGAGCCGAATGCCAACCCAACTTAGACGGTTTACCAGCAACGGAAAGTCCCGAATTATTAAACGTTTTAAACGGCGTTCCGCCGAGTAACAGCAAACCCCTGATGATTACGGGGGTGACTGCCAGGGTTGGTTGATAAAGGGGCACATTTTTTTACGCACCCGTTTAACGATTTTATCGCCGGGATGGATTTCGACGATGAGCAGTGCAGATAGGACACATGCCTATGAGCTGCAAACGACGCCAGTGGTGTTGGCATCGCAGCGGGGTCAGTTAGTTAAGTTGATAATTGAAGGGTTATAAAATGACAGAGTTTTCAAAAAAGTTTCTACAAAGTGCAAAATCCGAGTAATTACTGCCGTGACTGCCGCTGTGGCCTTAATCGTGGTGGTGGGTGTTATTTGGGGCATCATAAGTCTACCGAAGACGCCTTTAAAAGTACAGCCGAAGTTTCCTCTCCGCCAACGATTGAATCCCTGCCGGGAGCGGGCAATCCTTCAGACGCTTACGTAAAAACCCAGAATATTCAAAATGCCCAACAAGCGAGCGAAGCGCGCAAAGGCGGTACCAGCTTTGTACCCACCATTACGCGTCCAAGCTTTCTCGGATCGGAAGACCAATTTGAACAAGATCAACCGTCAGCCCCGACAACGGACTTAAAAAAACGAAATTGTCCAATTAAAGAGGTCGTTTATATGTATAAACCCAATCCAGCGAGCTGTACGGTGGATAATTTAAAATTAGCGCGAAGCGCCGGCGTTGCGGCTAAAGAATTAGTGTGTCAATCCTGTTCTTGTCCAGCTTTACGTCTGACTGGCTACACGGCCGGTGAGTTAAAAGAAGTAGGTTATTCCGCCGCGGAACTGCGCAGGTGCGGATTTACCATTGCCCAATTACAGGCAGCGGGATTTAGCGCGAAAGATTTAAAAGCGGCTACCTTTACCGCTGCGTAATTAAAAGCAGTAGGCTTCAGTGCAAGAGAATTGGTGGACGCTTGTTTCACGCCGGATCAAATAAAAGCAGCCGGTTATTCATCAGCAGAAATGCAAGCCGCGGGAATCCAAACAAACAATCCTGATTGCGATCTCGCCACCTTAAAAAAAGCCCGCGCCAATGGTGTTCCAGCGGCGAAATTACGCCAAAAAGGGTGCAGTTTAGTAGCAGCATTAAAAGCGGCTGGATTTTCTGCCCATGATTTAGCGACAGCTGGATTTAACGCTTCACAATTGAAAGACGCCGGCTTTAATGCAAAAGTGCTACGTGATGCGGGCTTTTCTGCAGGCGGATTAAAAGCAGCGGGTTTTTCCTCTGAAGAATTACTAACGTGGGTTATTCTAAAGGTGATTTATTGCGAGCGGGTTATACGGCTGAGCAAGGCGGTTATCCTCCATCCCTCCCAGCGGGGGCAAAGGTCCTACAGTCCGCCCAGCGCCCGTGCCTATCTGCCGATAATTCGGCTGCCAGTGTGTCTCGGGGTTAAATAGTCCAGAGAACAGTACGATGCCCTCTATATAAATAATAGTGATTCGCCGAAGGCGCGCGCTTACGGGCATTGCAAAAATTGCAGCAAGAACACCTCAACGAGCAGGAGCGCCGAGATCTGAGACAGCAAATGCAAGGGCAAATGAGCTTGCAAGCACAAAAGCTCATGGCAGGTTGGAGCAATGGTTCTGGACAAGTATATCAAGTGGCCTTGCAACAACCGGCGACTACACTGCTGGGCGGCAACGCTACTGGCCCGCAAAGGGTGGGAGGCGCGGGCCAACCCACCAGACCTATCATTAAAGCGGGGACCATTATGTTCGCTGTGTTGGATACCGGTATCAACAGCGATGAAAAAAGTCTAATTTTAGCGACCATTGTGACAGGCAAACTGAAAGGCTCTAAGCTCATCGGTGATTTTAGCCGAGTGGATATGAAGGTTTTATTAAAATTCAATTTATTGAATGTGCCTTCTTTCAATCATAGTTTTAGCATTAATGCGATGGCTATTGACCCTGATACCGCACGGACCGCGATCGCGAAATCCGTTAATAGCCATTATTTACTGCGTTACGGGTCGTTGTTTGCTTCGGCGTTTTTGTCAGGCCTGTCGCAAGGGATTATAAATTCAGGTGCAACACAAAATTGTTTTGGACCGTTTTGCGTGACGACATTTAAGAAGCTTAATACAGGATAATATATTGCTTTAGACATGGGCAACGCCGGTGAACAATACGCTACCGTGATGGGAAACAATTTCAATCGTCCGCCGACCATTTGAGTGCCGGGCGGTACAGAGATTGGATTGTTGTTCATGAACGATATCACGTTGCCGCAACATTTACCGGCGGATCAAAACATGTAACGAAGAGGTGATCACTAAATGAGTATCGAAAATCAGAAAACCATCGGTGACGATGAATACCAATATCCTAATGAAGAATATGTAGCGGAAACAACCCCGCCTGATGAACAACAGCCTGCAGAGCCAAAGCCGGTTAATTTCTTCGTTCGTTTTGTTCAAAATAATAGGCGAATGACGGCGGTTATTGCGGTTGTGTTGATCGTTCTGGTGGCATTTAAGCTGATGAACTCACATCGAAGTAAATCGATCGATGCACCGCCCCTCTAGAACAACCGCTGGTTCAACAATCCGTGCTGTCTGTTCCTGTTCCTGAGATAATGAGCAAATTAGACGTCCTCAAACAGGATGAGCAAAGCAGTCAGACCACCATTTCTCAATTGCAAAATCAACTTCAGGACGTTCACAATCAGTTGAATCAGACTTCGCGGTTCAGCAATCCCGACTTAATCAGGCAATGGCCGCCTTAGTGGATCAAATGAAACAATTGGGACAAAGTATCCAATCCGAAGAAGCAAAAAAGTCAGCCCTGGCGAAAAAAATTGTGCCGCCCGCGCCCCCGTGGTCTTCCACTTAAAGGCTATCGTTCCGGGCAGGGCTTGGATCGTCAGTAATGATGGACTGTCTGAATCTGTTTCTGTTGGTGATCCGGTGCCTCAATATGGCACCGTTAAGGTGGTAGACGCTAACCGAGGGGTGATGTTTATGAGTTCAAGGAGGGTTGATTGGTTATGGAGCAGATGATCATTGATGGATCAGTGTTTTCCGTATTTCGCTCTGCTTCATTAGGGCTACGGGATAGGTGAGTTGAAAAAAGAAGAGAATTTCCTATGACCTCAGGTGTCAATCCTTTCATACTGAGAGAAAATCTCGGCTATATGGCCAAGATTGTTCAGTCCATATCGATCCTGATAGGTTTAGGATTGTTTATGATGGGAATTTTCCGTTTGAAACGTTACGGAGAGATGCATGCGCACCTTTATGTCCCATCAAATGACCATAGCCGCGACCCTCTTGATGATGGCAGGAATCGTCCTCATGTGCCTTCCTGTTGTATTGAGCAGTGCCTTAACCAGCTTCTGGTCCACCAGTAACCTTCTCCATTATCACGGGGGAAAAGTCGGGTATGAGCAGCTCATTCCGCCAATCATTCTCTTTGTACGGTTAATCGGCGTGGGCGTTTTTATTCGGGGTGTGCTTTTATTTTCGCGTGTCGGACGGGAGCAAACGCTCCCAGGAACGATGGCTAAAGCAATGTTGCATATTCTGGGTACCTTAAGCTTGTTAAAATCAGTGTTAGGAATGTCGGTTTAGTTAATCTCTGCTGTACACGACAAAAATGAAATTGCCTATCAGCGGCACAGCGAATCTGTTATGAGGTCCAGTATCAATATAGCGTGTGTGACACAAGGCGAGAATGGTTTGCTTGGCAGGAGATCTTGAGACAAAATTAGCAATCGGTTCCCCTTTTAAATGCAGCGAATGAAAATAAGCTTCCTGTCTAATGACAATGCCTCCCTCACAATTCTCTTGGGGCCATATTATGGTTAAGAATATCCATATCACCGGCGTTTATCATAAAGCCGTTATTTTGGCCGTTTCGCCCCGGAAGTGTCCCAGCTAAGCTCTTGCTCTTTTCAATCCGAAATACCTTACCGTGGTTAGAGGGCCCCCACCACTCAATCCAGGTACGCGCGGGAACCATCATTGTCGCGGAATACGTCGGTATCGCCTCATATTGATTGGGCCCACACGCTCCTTTGTCCAGTGACGTCCCTTCACCGCTAGGAGGTAAGGGAAATTGGTTGGCAGTTGCTGAATCTCATCGATACCTCTGACAAAACATCTGTCCGACATGACATCTGAGCTCCCTTAAACTTGTCTTGACAGCTGGTTTCATCCAGCGGCTCTTCACAAGTAATTGTATCGCCGCTCTCTTTAGCTCCATCTGGATACTTTAAAGTATAATATCGCTCACATCAGATAGCGCTTACATCAGGTAATGATGAATAACATTTTTCTTACCACTACTAAGTTTGCCGGATAGGTAACAGTGCGAATCCCTTCATCCTCATACTCCTTTTGGTCGAGCGGAAGACCCAGGCATTATCATAACCGCAAGGTCATAAATCTTTACGACCTGGAAAACAAAAGGATTCATCTTTAACCCGATCAGGGTGGTTACTTACCGTGAAGTTATGAAAAACTTCAAGAAAAGGAAGCGAAAACGGTTGTAGGCGGCCATAAGCGCATTTCTGCTGAGTAGCAGGGTGAAGACATAAACTCAAACAGAAAACAACTTCTTTCGAAGTGAGCAAGTATAAGCAAATATCCGTTTACCGCCTTTATTTTCATGGAGGAACACTCTTCCCCCGCCGAGGAATGAGAATTGAGGGTAATAGTAATTTTATAATTCACTTTATCGAATATTTTCATGTAATTAGCATCAATCCTATCCGCACAGCACACAACGGCCGCGAGATCTAGATCGGATTTTAAGTAAACCACGATTCGTTCTTTGAGAAGCGTGAGAAAAGGTTTCACTTCCCGATGACAAGCGCATATTCTTCTTCGTCCTTAATTCAAAATTGGTCTTTAGAGGCTATCTTTTTCTGGTATCCAAAGGTTTGCATGATCTCGAGTACGAAGTTAAACGGTTCAAAGAACTTCTCAGCACCCAGTCTTAACTTCGCCTCATCCGAAAGCGGGAATTGCTTTTCTAAGCGTTTAACCAACGCAATAGCTCGTCATTTGGACCTCCATCGTAATGGCGGTGTCGGCCTGATTGGGTGGTAATAAATGCCATAAAGGGTGTTTTATCTCTGACATTGAGATAAATGAACCCTTATTCATCATTATGCGCCATGACTCGTTGCGTCGGTGCATTCAAGCTCCTGATTTTATCGTTTGCAACAAATAAACGATTAATATCCACGTCTAAGGGCTCGATTTTCACCTAACTATCATTACTGATCTTTATAAAATAAATATGATGAGTAGCATCGGCTTTGACAAGCTCATCGTGAAAGAAGTAAGAGAAGTAAGAGAAGGGAAAGAAGAAAGAAAAATAAGGCAAAAAGCCAATGCCTGTTGGAAAAGTTTAATCAAAAACCGATACCGTTTCGATTCTGACCTAATTAGACGTTCGCCGACCCAGCGCTTTAATTCGCCCTCAATCATGACTATCAGGTTTCTTGGATAGGTATGAACGCCTTTGACATAAAATATTGAGGCGATTTTTCCGTCTTTAATGACGTTGGCATCGAAGCTCAATTGCTTTTTAAAATTCGCATAAAATTGCGAATCAAGAAAACACAGTAGAGCCTGATTGCTGCTCAGCACCGTCTCGGGTGTGATATTGAGACACCAACACCATCGACATTGCTCCTAAATACGATGCACTGACACTGCTGTCCATCCATTAGTATTGCTTTTTGATAAAGTTCCGTCGGAATTAATACAATCTCTTTCCGTCCTGATTGATGCCATAAACATAACCCTAATACCGCATTACAGATTAAAAACGCGATAACGCATAAAACGAGTAATTTGACCTGATAAGAAAGTCTTGCAGTAACAGGTCGGGATTGTTTGTATTCCATGTCTTTTTTCTTAAGGCAGGTACTCGCGATTCTGCAATGGCGGTGTTTTACGCAAGAATTAGCTTAATCAGCACCACCGTCCAATTTTGATTGGAAGATCTTCTTCAGGAATCAGTTTAGCGGAGTCCAGCACGTTGAATGGAAATTTTTCTGCAAATTTTTCATCAAATAATTGTAACCCTAATTCCCATTCCGAAAAGTCACCACGTTGAATCATCTCCCAAAGATCGCGACGATGATAGTCAGGATCGGCTCCATTAATTTTTACCGCTTCATTCCAACTAATTGACTGCAACCCTTGCTTGGGTTTCCAATGAAATTTAACAACCGTGGATTTTCCGGAGGCGTTGACGAATCGAAAAGTGTGCACACCAAATCCTTCCATAAAACGAAAAGAACGAGAAATCGCTCGGTCTGATATCACCCACATAATCATATGAAAACTTTCCAGCGTGAGGGAAATAAAATCCCAGAAATTATCATGCGCCGTTTGTGCTTCTGGAAACTCAGGATCCGATTCTGTCTTGGCGACGCGAATAAGATCGGGGAACTTAATAGGGTCTTGAATAAAAAAAGAGGAATATTGTTCCCCAGGAGGCCCAAATTACCTTTTTTCGTATAAAATTTAACGGCAAAGCCTCGCACGTCGCGAACTAAATCGGGAGACCCCTGGCTTCCAACGAGTGTCGAAAATCGCACGAAACCAGGGGTTTTCTCGCCTTTTTTTCTGAAATAAATGAACCATCGTGATTTCAGAGAGTGAGTCATCGGTTTCAAAGTAACCGTGAACGCCAAAACCTCGGGTGTGGACCACACGCTCAGGAATGCCTTCGGCGATCAAAATGAAAAAGCTTTTCCCGAAAAGGGAAATTTTCGAGCAACAGAGGCCCCTGATCTCCTATTTTCAACGAATTCTGGTCATCGGAAATGAGTGTTCCTTGTGCGCTTGTTAAGTTTAGGTCTTCATTTTGTGAAGGTTTTTGCTTTTTAGTCATGGCTTCCTCCTGAAGAAAAAGACGAGAGTGATTTAAAGATAATACTTAATTCCTAATTTGACAACCTCTCTCACTATTCAAATATTTGCTGTAATTCCAACATGGAATCTTCAGAAAAGGAAACACCTACTCCTAACAGACGCACTGCTTTTTGTTGTCTTTCAAAGACTTTTTGTTGTCTTTCAAAGATTTGATAAAGCAAATGTTTAAATAAATCCAAAGATATGGTTTGCATTATGGTTTCAGCTTTAGTGATTTTAAAATCATTAAGTTTAATTTTAACAAATTGTTTGCGGATGTAGCGATCAGTATGCTTTAAAAGTCGCTGCTTTAGGTCATTAAATAAATTTGCTAACTCAATTTCACACTTGCTTAGTGTCGCTATCTCCTGAGAAAAGGTATGTTCAACGCTTCCCACGATAGCGCTTGCAAATCCGAACAGGTATGAATATTCATCGCTTTCATTTTTTGCGCGGTGATTTTACTGACAACGTGAATTTTCTCAATGGGCAGCATCTTAACAAAGCCATCAGCTTTGGAAGGTAAAATAACTTTAATTCTATTTGGCTCATTCCATGCACTTACGACTTTGGCCAAAAACTTATTGGTTGCCACTCCCGCTGAAGCACTTAGCGAGCGTCGTTTCACAATTTGTTCTCGGATTTCTTGAGCGATTCGCCTGGCACTACCCTGATGTATTTTACAATCGGAAACATCTAAGTAGGCTTCGTCTAACGAAAGGGGCTCGACAAGGTGGGTATACTCCTGAAATAAACCGCGGATTTGGTGGCCAATAGCACGGTATTTTTTCCATATTGACTGGCAAGATTATCAGCGAGGGGTAAAACTTTTTAGCATATGGAAGAAGAGATAGCCGATTGGACACCATATTCCCTAATGATATAGTTAGCCGTATAAATGACGCCCCCCGAATGAGTAGGCCCCCTACAGTAACCAGTTTTTCGCGCACCTCAGGATTGTCGCGTATTTCAATCGCCACATAAAAGTAATCCATGTCAACATGAATGATTTTTCCAAGCTTTTTTGAGGTACTTTCTCGCACGGGGAGCCTCTTTTTACCATAAAGTACAAAAAGAGCTGTAAACAAACCTAGTTAGCTTCCTTAGGATAATGTTTATTTTTATACCATAATCCAATACACTCTTGCTATGCTTGCAACATTGCTTATGTGTAAACCGGATTACTTCAACATGGATTATGTGATTAATCCTTGGATGAACGGTCATATCCATCTCGTGGATAAACAATTGGCGGAAGAACAGTGGCAAGCTTTTTACGAGACTCTACTGCAATAAGTAACTATTCGTTTGATTCCTCCCGGACCTCATTTACCCGATTTAGTTTTTACCGCTAATACTGGGCTGGTTTACGACAAGCTCTGTATCCTCGCTCATTTCCAGCATAAGCAACGACAAGGAGAAGAAGTTTTTTTCAAGCAATGGCTTGAAAAGTATGGCTATACGATCCTCCAAATGCCAAAATCGATTTATTTTGAGGGAACAGGTGATGCTCTCTTTCAACGGGATGGTAAGTAAGGTGTGGATGGGCTATATAAATTAAAAGCCTGGGAATACCTTGAAACGTATTTTTCAATACCTGTTACGCCGCTTAAATTAATCAATGAGAAATTTTACCATCTGGATACTTGTTTTTGCCTTTTGTTCGACATTGCCGTGATGTATTATCCAGAGGCATTTGATGCCTATTCTGTTCAGCTTATTGAAAAAATATTGATGAGGATAAAGACGGGTGGTGAGTGATGAAGATGCACTGTATTTTTCCTGTAATGCGCTTGTTATAAAAACAGATAAAATCCCCACGAAGAAAGCCGTTATTTTTATTACGTATAGAAGCGATCCATTACAAACGCAATTAAATCAACTGGGATACGAAGTCATCATCCGCTCTGTTTCCAAATTTTGAAAAGCGGACGGCGCAAAGAAGTGTATAGTATTGGAAGTTTAAGTCTTAAATATAGCGATAAGCATTTATTTGAGCGACAGATTTAAATATTCTGCAATCCCGGCTAAAAACATTTGGACGGCAATCGTCGTTAAAATCATTCCCATTAAACGCTCAATAGCCGTTAACCCACGCTTTCCTAAAATTTTTATTAAATAAGGCGCCCATAGCATAATCAAGGTAAAAATTAGTGACGCAATAAATACCCCCAAAAATATTAACCATAAATGATGAGGCTCTCGGGTAACGAATAATAATACCATTGCTATTGCGGAAGGCCCCGCGGTCAACGGTATGGCTAAGGGAACAATCAAGGGTTCTTCAAAATCTTCTTTAGCAGGCTTTTGGTCGGGTGGGAAAATCATTCGGATAGCGATAATAAAAAGAATCACGCCCCCGGCAATGCTTAAGGCCGGCGTTGTGATGTGTAATCCGCGTAAAATGTAACGGCCGAAGAAAACAAATAAAGCTAAAATAAAAAAAGCAATAATGGATTCTCGTAAGATAATGCGGATTTGGGTGCGAACATCGTATTGTTTTAGGATGGCGAGGAAAACGGGGATATTTCCCAGTGGATCCATCACTAAAATTAGTGTAATCGCAATGGTGTAAAGTGTCATTTAAAGCCTCGGTGTTAGAAACATCTATTTTTTCTTATAGCTAAGTCGATTGCACTTGAAGAGGCCGGCCGCTCCAACCAAGCGCCGTGATTTTATTCACTTTTGGGGGTCATGGAATTAAAGTTGGAAGGGTTGAAAATTCCAAAAGTTGTCCCCGCTTTCTAGAGCTTAAACTACTCAAAAACGGAGGGCAATTGTTTGGTTAATGACATCCTTTCTTTAACACAATTACCTGATAAGGCAAAACCCTGTAGTTTTTCTTGATGGTCATACAACAAGGCGCGCTGGTTGTTGCCCTCCCCGTTGCATTGCCATTCGCCTTTAACTGTTTTTGGGGGTGGATAAGTCACGATGGCGCAAGCCGGGGTTTTAACCACGATAGGCATGGGGGGGTAATGCACTGGCTTTTTATCGCCGGCGAAATGATTGGCCAGTGCTCGCGCACATTGTAATAGAGGCGCTATGTATTGACGTATCTCGCCAGCCACTTCTGCACAATCGCCGAGCGCATAGATGTTTTCTATACTTGCTTTTAAATAACGGTCGACAATAATGCCAGTCTTTTGATCAAGTTTTATGGATTCAGCTAAATCACATCTGGCGCGGATGCCAATGGCAGAAAAAATACCATCAGCGGCTACTGTTTTCCCCTTCGTCATGCTAATTTCATAATCTTTTTGGTGGCGATTCACTGTGCTTGCGACCTGTTGTAAATGCCAATGCACTCCTTTGTTTGTTAACGCCTGTTGCAAAGCACGGCCAATGGATTCAGGCACAAATTTCGCGAGTGGATAAGGTTCTTTAGTGATAACCTCCACTTGATAACCACCACTCACTAAATCGTTGGTAAATTCGCACCCCACTAGCCCAGCGCCTATCACTGCGATACGCTTTTTATTGTTTATCGATCGGCGGAATCTGCCGTAAGCAGTCAAATCATTGACGCAATGAACATCCGAAACAGCGTTGCCCTGCAAAGAGGGCGCGATCGGGTAAGAACCACAGGCCAGGATCAGTTTTTTATAAGCAATTTTTTTGTGCGATGTCGTTACCGTTTGAGAAATAGGATCAATCACCTCGACCATCGAATGGGTGTGAATGATTGCTTGTAATTGCGAAGCCATTTTGTCCGCAGTACAGACTGCTAGTTCATCAGCTGATTTTTTGTTTGTCAAAGCGGTAGATAGTAATGGTTTAGAATAAAAAACGCCTTCGTTGGCCGTGATTATTTCCAACGGGGTTGTCGTGTCCAATTTACGAAGTTCTTTAGCAAAGAGATAACCTGCTAATCCACTACCGATAATAACTATTGATTGGTTTTTCATTTTTAATAATTTTTAATAGAAAAGTTTTGTACAGCTTTAACGAGGGCAGTGACGTTTTCGATTGGCGTACTGGGATCGATGCCATGACCTAAATTAAATACATGTCCAAAGCCTTGTCCGTAGGATTTTAAAATACCGACGACCGCTGTCGATATGCTTTCGGGATTTGATAGTAAAATCGCTGGATCTAAATTACCTTGCAAGGCAACTCGGTCCCCACACGTCGCCGTGCTTCGCCAATGTCCATCGTCCAATCTAACCCTACCGCATCACAACCACTGTTTGCAATGCTTTCTAACCATTGTCCCCTATTTTTAGTGAAGAAAATGAGGGGAATCTTTCGGCCGTTTTTTTGACGGACCACTTCAGAGGCGATTTGTGATAAGTAATCCAATGAAAATTGTCGATACAATGAGGGAGTCAATAAACCGCCCCACGTATCAAATAGTATAACGACGTCCGCACCGGCTTTAATTTGAGCATTCAAATAAGCAATCGTAAGGGTGGTTAATTTTTGTAATAACGTGTGAAATACGTCAGGCTGCTGATAAAGCATGGCCCTGGCCGTTAGAAAAGAAACGTCTTGCTGCTCTGACCTCCGGTCATGTAACACGCTAAGGTCCAAGGCCTTCCCGCAAACCCAATCAAAGGAACTCGCTGATCGAGCGCTTTTACAGTTAGACGAATGGCGTCAAACACGTAAGAAAGCGCTTCTTCCACTAGCGGCATTTGGAGTCGATTTACGTCTTGCGGACAAAACCGCACGGGGTTTCGAATGACTGGCCCAACTGTCGGCGCAATATGCAAATCAACCCCCATCGCATCGGGGATGGTAAGTATATCGCTAAAAATGATGCAGCATCCAGCGGAAAGCGTCTTAACGGCTGAAACGTCGCTTCACAAGCCAGTGCGGGTGTTTTACAAAACGCCATAAATTTGGCACTTTTTCGCGCAATTGGCAATATTCCGGCAAATAGCGGCCGGCTTGGCGCATAATCCACACTGGCGTGCGATCCACCGGCTGGCGCAACAACGCATGGATAAAACGATCATTTTTAAGCCTCAACATGCCTCCTCTATTGTACGCGAATTCGCCTTCCAGCGCAGCTTTCTGGCTGGGGATCGAGGTAGCCCGTATGGAGCAAAGCGAAATACGGGTTGCTGCGCATCGGTTCCCATATTCCGCTGGCGCTCTTCATACGGGCTACGGCCTAATTCTCAAAGAGCTGAGGATGTGATTAAATCCGCAGCTTTCTTGGAGCAAACCCATCAATCCAAGTGAACTAACGACCTATATGGCTCATTTCGCCGTGTACAGGCACAACGGCTTCGTTATTTTTCCATCTTCCACCATAAGTCTTTTCCCATAGCCAAACAATTAGTTATAAATAGTTTTATCCACAATCGCTTGATTGCTCTTTAAAGTAATGGGTACGCGACACGTTAAGGATAACGGTAGATCCTTTGGAGTAGAACACGTATAAGTATTTTGCGATAAGAGAAAACAAGCATTTTCAGGAGATAGCTTTGCTGTTAACGTATCTATTGTACCAAAATACCAAACGCTAGCACTCACCCTGCCAACGCTGGTTCAGTGGCGCATCGTTTCCGTATTCCGCTAGCACGCTCCCGCTCCATACGGGTTACGGTTGGATTCGCGCTTCGCGAATGATCGCTAATAATCCACTCGATAAATTTGGCCCGTCTGCAATCTTTCAACGCTTTTTTTACTGTAAGCGAGTGCTGCTTCGGCGGGCGGGACGGGATTGAAGCCGCGGAAGTAACACTTCGTAAACCGGCAGAGCTTCCGTAATCACGGTGGGGCTAACGGCGTTGATGCGTAGGCCTTTTGGCATTCCAAAGGCGGCGCTTTTAACAAAACCGTCCAATGCGCCATTTACCATGACAGCTGAGATGCCGGTAACGAATAAGATCGTGGTTTAATATGCCGCTCTTGAGCGTAAAAGAGCCGTTTTCTTTAAGATATTTTTTACCAAATAAGCACTAAAGCAACTTATCTCATTAATTTATTTTGTATGCCTGTGGCATAGTCTTCTAGGGGCATCTCGGAAAAATCGGCAAATTTTACCTTCCCTGTCGTTGCAAGCATGCTATCTATATTATTGACCGCTTAATGGATACGCTCAATTGAGCCAAGGTCGGCGACATTCACTCAAATCTCACCTTGCCGATAAGCCGCAATAACAACGGTATGCCATTTCTTTAATTCGGCTGCAACTGCTTGGCCAATGGTTCCTGTGCCACCGATGAGAAGGATTTCTATAGCGATACTATATCCATAACAATGAATTTCCGCAATTTGCAGTCTTTACAAACTCCGCTTTCCTCTTCAATGGTAAAAATCACACAGGCGCTCCGCTGGCTCGAACTCATTATTTCACTCAAGAGCAGCAATTTTAACCGAGAAATATCTGAGAATCCCATATAAATGGTCTCTCTTCAACCACAAACAATCGTAACCCTTGTCGAAATCCAACGTATACAACATGCCTTCCTTCCAATTCCTGTAATGAGCATGTACAAGGCAAGTTTTGTTGTTCCATACAACATCAAACTTGACGTCACCTTCATCGCCTCACGGGATCGACGAACTATGAGAAATCGAGAACTTCACTGTGGTTCCTTCCCTTATTTCATATTCCGAACTCTTCTCCATCGCACCCTCAGGACTAGAAAGATGCCCCTTAGAGTAAACCGCGTTCTTAACTGTAAGCCGTTTTATCTGTAAAATTTATAAAAAAATCTGCATGTTTAGGGGTTCAGCAGCCATTGAAACTGTACTGAATGACACGCACAACGCTAAGATTGCGCAATACAGTATTTTGAACATAATTACCTCCTCTTTCGGTGACTATAGCAGTGAAAATCCCGTATTTCGCCTCGCTGCATACGGTCTACTTGATCACTTTTTCGGGTAAGGGTTTTAGTGAAAAGGAAGCTTTCAATATGGGTTTTAGAAAACTTCCCGTGTGGGAGTCTTTGCATTTAGTGACTGCTTCTGGTGTCCCAGCAACAACCACGTGACCGCCCCCGGCGCCGCCTTCGGGACCCATGTCGATAATCCAGTCCGCTACTTTAATCACATCTAAATTATGTTCAATAACAACAATCGTATTACCGCCGTCGCGTAAACGATGGAGTACAGTTAATAATTGCAAAATATCGTGGAAATGCAAACCCGTTGTAGGTTCGTCGAGTAAATATAAAGTGCGCCCTGTCTCCCGTTTGGATAATTCACGGGATAATTTAATGCGTTGGGCTTCGCCACCTGACAAAGTCGTAGCGCTTTGTCCAAGCGTAATATAAGACAATCCCACGTCGATCAGCGTTTGTAATTTTCGGGCGACGATGGGGATAGCGTCAAAAAATTCTCGCGCATCTTCTACTGTCATCTGCAATACATCATAAATATTTTTTCCTTTGTAGTGAATTTCTAATGTTTCGCGATTGTAACGTTTACCTTTGCAGACATCGCAAACGACATAAATATCCGATAAAAAATGCATTTCTACTTTAATGACTCCATCGCCTTCGCAAGCTTCACAACGTCCACCTTTAACATTAAAACTAAAACGACCAGGAAGATAACCCCGCGCGCGCGATTCTGGCGTCCCAGCAAATAATTCGCGAACCGGCATAAAAATACCCGTATAAGTGGCGGGATTGGAACGTGGCGTTCGGCCAATTGGACTCTGATCAATTTCAACCACTTTATCTAAATATTCCAACCCGCTAATGGATTGATAAGGTCCGATGCGCCGTTGCGTTGCACCATTTAAACGAGAAGCGACAATAGGATAAAGAGTGTCGCTGATGAGGCTTGATTTTCCAGAGCCAGAAACGCCGGTAATACAAGTCATTGATCCGATCGGAATATCCACGTCTACATTTTTTAAATTATTACAACGAGCTCCTTTTAATGAAAGAGAGTAATGGGAGTTTAACTGGCGTATTTTAGGTACTGGGATGGTTTTTTTACCCGATAAATATTGTCCAGTTAGCGAGCATGGATTTTTCATGATTTCAGAAGGTGAACCTTCTGCTACAATCTCTCCGCCATGTACGCCGGCGCCGGGCCCGATATCGACGACATAGTCGGCTGTACGAATGGCGTCTTCATCGTGCTCTACGACAATAACCGTGTTGCCCAAATCACGCAGCCGTTTTAATGTTTTCAATAGGCGTTCGTTATCGCGTTGGTGTAATCCAATAGACGGCTCGTCTAAAATATACATGACTCCGACTAAACCCGAACCAATTTGACTGGCTAAACGAATGCGTTGCGCTTCGCCGCCAGATAAAGTTTCAGCACTGCGTGCTAAATTTAAATAATTCAAACCCACATTCACTAAAAAACCCAATCGTGCATTGACCTCTTTTAGAATTTTTTCAGCGATTTTTCCGCGCTTGCCTTTTAACTTTAGGGATTGAAAAAATTGTAAAGCATTCCCAATTGACATGGCGGTAATTTCAGGCAGGTTTTTTGATTCTAAAAATACATGCCGCGCTTCTTTTCGCAGACGCGAACCTTGACAAGTTTCGCATTCACTCATCGTTAAATATTTCGCTAATTCTTCACGAACCGCTTGTGATTCGGTTTCGCGATAACGTCGTTCCATAATAGAAATAATGCCTTCAAAAGGATACGTACGTTTCGTTTTTTTACCATTATACGAGACAAGGTAAAATGTCACGGCTTCTTTCTCGCTCCCATAAAGCAACATTTGTCGGATTGATTTTGGCAATCGAGAATAAGGAATTTCCACATCAAAACCGAAATGTTTGGCCAGGGAGGATAATAATTGATAATAATATAAATTGCGTCGGTCCCATCCACGAATTGCACCATTAGCTAAGCTCGCTTTTTCATTGTGGATAATTTTTTTGGGATCAAAATATTGTTGAACGCCCAATCCATCGCATGAAGGGCACGCGCCCATCGGGTTATTAAAAGAAAATAATCGCGGCTCTAATTCTTCTAAACTGTAACCACAGTCGGGACACGCGTAACGTTCTGAAAAGGTGCGCTCTTCAATTTCGTTTTCCTCAAAAGGGGCCACTGTGGCTAAACCATCCGCTAAACGCACGGCCGTTTCAAAAGATTCCGCTAGACGCTGTTGCAGATCTGGACGGACTTTAACACGATCGACAACCACCTCAATTGTATGCTTCTTTCTTAAACTGAGCTTAGGTGCTTCATCTAATTCGACCAACTTGCCATCGATTCGGGCGCGAATAAAGCCTTGGGATTTGAGTTGTTCCAATAGTTGGAGATGCTCCCCTTTGCGCTCCCGAATGACAGGTGCTAATAGCATGACGGCTGTTCCTTCCGGGAGCGCTAGCACACTATCGACCATCTGGCTGATGGTTTGCGCTTGTAGGGCGTGATGATGCACAGGACAGCAAGGTTGGCCAATACGGGCATAGAGCAGGCGTAAATAGTCGTAAATCTCGGTGATGGTGCCCACAGTCGAACGAGGATTGTGGGACGCCGATTTTTGTTCGATGGCAAGCGCCGGGGATAACCCTTCGATCATATCCACTTCCGGTTTTTCCATCATCGATAAGAATTGCCGCGCATACGCCGACAGCGATTCTACATAACGGCGTTGCCCTTCAGCATACAACGTATCAAACGCAAGTGAAGATTTTCCCGAACCCGAGAGTCCAGTAATGACGATCAGTTGATTGCGGGGTAAGTCGAGATCAATATTCTTCAGATTATGAGTCCGGACACCGCGTAATTGAATTGTACTCATTTTTGCTTAATTTGGGAGATTATAAAAAGGAGTATATTATACAAAAAGTTAGCTTTAAACAAATAGCCCACTTTTAACTAAGCATAGCCTGTATGAAGCGCAGTGAAATACGGGGATGATAGACGAGATCATTATTTTCCCGTATTCTGCTTTGGTCTATACGTATATGGCCCCAGGGTTGTTGTCAACAATCAGTTTTGACGAAAAGAACGTATATGCGGCTTCACCGAGCCACCGCATGAATTAGCCTCATCAACCTCAGGTTTTACCTTAACGTCCTTAACATCACATTGCCGCGTTTACTAATCCGCGACAAGACCTCCTTATTCTCACTCGCGTGTTGTGGAGGAACTAACCCAATAAACACCAACAACTTGCCAGAAACAGATGAAATTGATGAATGTCCCTCCCCGTTCGCATAAACCGGCAGCGCCGTTAAATCCCCCCCGGCTGCGCTGTACCCGTTGACAATCCTCATTGGTTTTTACCACGGCTTT
>NZ_CAJRAM010000078.1 GCF_907164965.1 Coxiella endosymbiont of Ornithodoros maritimus | reverse complement strand
CTCAGCAGCTTTTCTCACTATTTCATCAACTGAACTGCTTTCGTCATGTATAGAGAATCCACACCCCTTTAATTTAACCTTAATATTTATTTAAGGTGAGAAAGGTATAGTGGATCGTAGAAAATTTTATTATTTCTGGAGATTAGTCATCATGCAGACGAAAACGATACGCTTATTTCGGATACTCCTGGGCCTGCTTTTGTTGTTAACCGGAGTTATCGGCCTATTATTTGCTGGAACGACGTTGGCAGCCATTAACCTTGTTTCGTTAAGTAGTATCGCGGAGAATGTGGATACTTCAGTAGCAGAATTGGCTATTGTGCTTAGCGATATCTCATTAATCGCGGGTGTGGGTTTTGTTATGGCTTCTTTCTTTAAATTCCACCAGCACAAATTGAATCCTATCCAAGTGTCAATCAGTCAAGGGGTGACCTTGTTGCTAATCGGCGCGGGATTAGTGTTGTTCCCCACGATGTTCCCAACAGCGAAACAAGCTATTTTTGGTAAAACTGCTGAGATTACTAAAGTGGGCGGCGGCCAGGTCCACAGTATTATTAGCTCGTCGTAACTTGTTGATTGCGTAATGGCTTTGCGTAACATTCAATTATTCGCTAGCGACAGCAATTGGCGGTTATTCATGGTAAGAGAGGCTGATACAGGCTTTCTTACCTTTCAAGCTAAAGTGCATGAGCGAGATAATTACACTTACCCAATATTTCGGCTTTCGTGCCAAATGGTACCTGGAAATTGTGAACTTCGATGGGAATTATCGTAATAATCGCCTTAAAAATTTAGTGACAGCTTGTGGGTTTTGTAGTCAGTGTTTCTTTTTAGATGCGGTTGGCGGGGGCGAATCGGGAGGTGGAACTCTAATTTACCCTCCGGAAATGACGCAAGGGGAATTAAATGCCTTATTCCATGTGTTATTTACCTCCATTGCCACGGAAAGTAATTCTCCAACAGAAGCCCGTAATATTTATCGCAGTTTTAAATTGCGTTCCCAAATTATCGAACAACAGTTAGGGGGAGGGATTAAGCCATCCGGCTTTGCTGGGAAGCTTTTAGTGGATACAAAGACGGAAAAAATGAGTTTGCTCAAAGACGCATTGGAAACGAAACTACGACTCCTTCCCGATCTCGCGCGTTTTTCGGCTAAAGTGGAGGCGTAGGCGCGGGATGGATTAGAGGAATTAGGCTCTGTTTACAATACGTGAGACTGAGCTAGAACATTGATTCACGAGCCCGTAGCGCATTAAACGAAAATGGATGACAGGTAAAGTACTCTAGGTAACGTATGAAAATTATTAAATCGTTTGCAGGCCTGTTTGATAGTTTGTTCGCCTGGCTAAGTAATACTTTAAAACAAAGCACAAGCACTTATTGTGAATCACAAACAGCTGATAGCTCGACTGTGTTAGTTGCTCACGACGGTTCGTTAATTTCCGTTTTACGTTTAGAAGGTGTTACCGCCCTTATTGGCCGGGAAGAATTCGATAAAATTCAAACCGGGTTACAGCATGCGTTACAAACCGTCATGTCCCAACCAGGACACGTCATCCAAGTTTATTTTAGCTATAACAAAGACGAAGTGCGCGGTGAAATTAATGAAATTTTGCAGCCTGCTGAACAAACGGCAAAGCGGCTAAGCTTGCAGTTAGGTGATTTGTTTAAGGAGAGAATGAATTATTTAACAAAATATTGCACGAATGAAGAAATTTGTATTGTTTTATGGACCTGTTTAAAATCCCTTACTAACGAACAAATTAAACGATTAACGAAAGAAAAACGAAAACAGATTAAAAAACAAAAAATACCGCCATTTAAATTAACCCAAAATCTAATTGCCGCTATTTCTGACCTTCGAGAAAATCACAACTCTTTTGTTCGTTCAGTAGTGAATGAATTTAATGGATTGGGGTTGGTAACGGAACTATTGGAAGTGCACGATGCCGTTTATATTATGCGTCGCAGTGCAGACCCAGAGTTCATTGATCGAGAATGGCGACCTTTATTACCAGAGGATAAAATAACGATAAAAGAACCAAAAGCGGGCGCTTCGGAACTTTCTGATATTTTATGACCGGCCCTCGCCCGTCAAGTATCACCCCACGATGCTGAAAATTTAGATTTGCGAACGGCTCGGGTGGGTGATCGCATCTATGCGACGGTGTTTATTAATTTATTTCCAAAGGATATTCAAACCTTCGTCCGGCTTTTTACTCGAACACTGCAAATGCGAATTCCATGGCGAATTTCTTTTTTATTTGAAAGTGATGGCCTAGCAGGAACGAGCATTTGTAAAATGCTCTCTTCGGTATTGAGCGTGACTTCCGTTCAGAATCGTTTAATTCACGACTCCTTAAATTTATTAAATTACATCAATCTCAATACGGACGATGACGTCGTGAAGTTGCGTGTTTCGGCCGCTACTTGGGCGCGCCAGAAGGTGATATTCGCCTTTTGCGCACGCGGGCGGCTATGTTAGCGAAAGCGATTGAAGGGTGGGGTTCTTGTGACGTGTCCGAAATTTCGAGGGATGCTTACGAAGGTGTCGTTTCAACAATGATCGGTATTTCGGGCACCAGTGTTGCTCCCGCCTCCATCGCTCCTCTTTCTAACGTTTTCTATATACTTCCGCTATTTCGTCCCGCCTCGCCGTGGAAGCACGGTGCATTATTATTTCGTTCTCCCGACGGTAAACCGTGACCTTATCAACCCGGCTCTCATCAACAAACCACGTGGATTGATTTATTTTACGCGCGACCGGGTTCTGGTAAATCCGTATTGTCCAACACCATTAACTTAGCTGTTTGTTTGTCTTCTGGGATTCAGCGGTTACCGTACATTTCCATTATCGATATTGGCCCTTCTAGCAGTGGATTAATTTTATTATTAAAAGATGCGTTGCCCGCCGATAAAAAATATTTAGTGGCTTACCATCGGTTACGAATGCGAACGGATTACGCCATTAATCCTTTTGAGACTCAACTCGGGTGTCGCTATCCGACTCCACAGGAACGCGCCTTTTTAGTTAATTTTTTAAGTTTATTGGCAACACCTATTGGTTCTGAAAAAACATACGACGGCGTTGCGGATATGTCGGGTTTAATCATCGATGAACTTTATAAAAATAAAGCGGACGATGAAAACCCCAACACCTTTGCGCTTGGAATGGAAGAAAATATCGATGGGATTTTAGAAGAAATTGCTTTTGTTCAAGATGATCAAACAACCTGGTGGAAAGTCACCGATGCGCTATTTATGGCGGGCTTTACTCACGAAGCGATGCTGGCGCAGCGCCACGCGATGCCTGTTTTAGCAGATGTCGCTGCTATTTGTCATTTACCCGCTATTCAGGATTTGTACGGAAAGATTGTCGCGCCAACGGGAGAACCGCTGATTCATGCTTTCGCTCGGATGATTTCAAGCGCGGTGCGTGAATACCCCATCATTTCTCAAGTAGCGCGTTTCGATTTAGGCGATGCTCGAGTAGTGACGTTGGATTTAGATGAAGTGGCCCGAAGCGGTGGGGATGCGCGGCTAATCGTCAAACAGCTGTGATGTATATGCTAGCGCGATACGTTTTGGGCCGGAATTAATTCGGATGGACGACAACGTTGCGGATATGCCGAAAGGTTATCGCCATTATCACCAAGCACGCATTGCAGAAATTCGGGAAGATCCTAAACGGATCGTTTTTGTTGAGTTTCACCGTACAGCTAAGGCGCAAGCGGTGCGCGATCAAGTCATTCAAGACATATCCGTGAAGGCCGTAAATGGAAAGTTCAAGTTGCGTTATTATCACAATCCTTGGATGATTTCGATGAAATTATGGTCGAATTTGCCACCTCCATATTTATTATGTGCCGGGCCTGAACAAACTGTCCGTAAAATCGCTGAAATTTTCGGATTAAGTCATACCGCAGAAATTGCATTAAAAACACGGGTGCATGGTCCGCGTGAAGACGGCGCGACCTTTCTAGCGCAATTTGCCACTAAAGCTGGTTTGAACACGCAGCTATTAACCGCCACATTAGGCCCTGTTGAATTATGGTCGCTGAACACAACGCCGAGAATGTCAATATTCGTAATCAACTCTACAAACGCATTGGACAAAAAGAAACTCGCCGTATTTTAGCCATTATGTTCCCCTCGGGGACGGCCAGCAAAGTGCTCGAAGATCGTTACGCAGACTATAAAGAAGAAGGCCGCCTTATCGATGACACGGCCAAACACAGTATTATGCAGTCACCGATTAATGAAATCCTAGAAACTTATTATTCCGAAAACGAGAGTTCGGCTGTAGCGCGGATGGTTTGAGTCAGGTCATATCATCTCGTTACCATCAAGTCGCAGCGATTTCCATATTTAAACTTCGTGATCCCGCGCAGCCGGGAATGATGGGCTTTAAGGTTTTAGCGGTTAGCAATCGGGTAAGGGATAGAGAATGCAGGGTGAGAAATTAAAACGACGTTTCTGATTGATGCCATTCAACCTGACGCTTGTTAGCTAACTAAGCATCACAAATTTCCTTCGCGGCCTGAAAATTGTCCGCCCTTAAATAATCACAAACTTGTCTTTTTAACGGCTCAGGCAAATCAGCGAACATCGGTTGTTCTCCAGAATCGATTAATAAATTTTTTGTATGGTGCTAAAGCATACCTATTTTGATGGTGAAAAGTGAACAGCTCATCCTCACCCGACCTCTAAGAAAAAGCTGAAAGAATCTGGGCTACCTTAAGAAATTGTTAAAAATTTATCTGATGTGTATATTTTGCTGTGGGAATGGTAATATTATTTTCGTTTTCGCGGAACTTACGTTCAACAGCGAAGTAAAGATCGCTTTGTATAATGTATTTTAAATTCACGTTGGGCATGACACATAGTAAGCTAAAGGCAAGAATGCTATAGCCAAATACTTTAAACAAAACCAATGGTGCATTCTTGAATAACTTGTGGGTGTTCTCTGGGCGCCGTATAGAGTAATTTTTCAACCAACTCGATCGCTTTCATAGGCAACACCCACACCGACTCTTAGAGTGCCATAGCTGATCCCGGAACATATAATTAACTACTCGCTCTCTCGTTAAATCGGAATTAGGAATGATGACATTAGAACGTTCCATCGTCGTAATTTGAGTAAAGCAAATACGAAACTTTTTAATAAAATCTTCAGTATTGCCTACGACAATGCGATCACCAGGTTTAATCGGTCGTTCCGTTAAAAGAATTAACCCCGATATTAAAGTCACTCACAATATTTTGCAACTCAAAAACAATGCCTACCAAAAGAGCGCCCGTTATAACGAGAGCAAATAAGAGAGAGACAGTAAAAGCAACATAACCAAGTATAGAAAAAAAGCCATTTTTGCACTTTCATCCATGTAGACTTGAGGATGACTGTAAAAGTAAGTGCGCAACCAGCGGGTCATTAACGCAAGAAAAGTGAAAATAAGCAAAGCAATAAGGATCCGAGCGGGGGAAAACTGAGTTTCGCAATGCTAAATCCGTGAAAAAATTCAATAAAATTTAATATTATGCAATGGCAATCCCCAGGTATACAGTAATAATAAAAAATAACCGCCTCACAACACTAAAAAAATGAAAAAACGTAAAGCCGTTAATTCGTACAAGCTTTTATACGGAGATAAAGCAAGGTAATAATGAAGACGCTTTTGGCACGGATGTGTTTCTTCGACTAAAAGGTCAATCAGCGAATTTAAAATTTTAAAAATAAGTCACGCAGCAACTGAATAAATTAGCGTTAAAAAATACCAATAAGGAAAAATAATCCTAAGCGCTGATAGCCAACCCATTTAGCGCCAATAGTGGCAAACAATGTTGCGCTCAACAGGAGACTTAAAAGTAACATCATAAAGGATAGACGTTGAACTGGAGAATTTTATTAATAAGCCAAATGATAGAGATTAGATTAATAGCAACAAGGGTGATGTAGATCGTTCGTAGTAAATTAAGAATATCTGCTGATAGCGGTTGTTGATGGAGTAGACTATAGACAATGTGACCCACTAATAAAAGTGTGGCAAGAGTGGTCAGGCGGTGGGTGAATGACCGTATTAAGTTGGGTGGCACTTTTATTAAAGGCGATATAGGCACAGGGGGGTAAAAAAAAGACGAATAAGCATAAAAAGGACCACATAAGCGAGAACGCGGCATAACTGACGGCATAACTGATTAAATTAATAAACGGTATAGGCTTAAAAACTCTATTGAAAATAGCTAAATAAAGGTTTGCCGTTAAAAGGGGAAATAACCAAACGCTATAAGGCGATAAGGTACTAATAAAAGCTTGCGTCGCGTGTTGTCCAAAGGTGAGTTGTTTACTTTCTCTTACAAAGGATCACAGCCATCTCTGAAATCCGATGCCGATAGCAATAACGATGATAACGATTGGAGCTGACAAAACCAGTCCGAGAACATCAAATGATTGTATGCCTGTATTTTTATAAAATACGTAACCGTCAAACTCAGTGCTAATTTTAGGGAGATGACGGAATTCTTTGACTATTCTTTCTAACAGATGAGGCTCCCGGTTAAATAGAGCGGGCTTCGTTCGCTGGTGTTCGATAGAGCTGAAAGATGAAATCGTATCGGTGGAACGTAATAAAAATAATTGACAGCTTGATTGACGTTTAATTAATCCATTTTTTTCTTTTCTAAATATTCTTGGCGGACATCGCCCGTTACGTTATTGTTTACTATTTTTTTGGCCTGCTCATCAATTTTATCAATTTCGTTAGTCGTATTTTTACGCAAGTCTTTGCCTGATCTTGTAACTGCGTTAGAGTGAGGAGGGATTTCTTAAGCTCTTCAGGAGATAAACTTTTAGGAGGTTAACTGATTTCATCCAAGGTTTCATGGGCTTCTTCCGAATTGAAGTGCGATTGAGCTAAACAAATGGTGCAAAAAATAACAATTAAAATACTAATGATTTATTTAAATTTATCAATCATAAATGATTTCTTCTGTGGAGCATTGTTGTAAGTAATTAATGGGCGGCTCTCCTTTTTTCGCCTTTTTAAAGCACGCAATATGAAACAGCGCTTCGCCTTCGTTGATTAACGGTATTGTCGTGTAACCGATAATAATTCCAGTTCGCGGCGATAAAATATCAAATTCTTCGCTACCAAACGGATCGGCTATAATTCCCAAAAGATCGCCTTTTTCTACCTTTTTAAAGAACCATCGCGTAAATTGGAATCCAAAATAACAGGGGCGCCGAACGCGCGCTAACTTTTCAGTTTCAGGCTGCGTTAAGTTTGTGCGAATTTGAGGTAAGTTACGGCGATGAACAGCAGCGGAATGTAAATCAATACCATGGGTACAATGGCTGACAATTTCGTCAATAAACAATTTTGCCAATCACGAGGCTAAAGATCCTTTCCGTAAACCAGGGAAATTACGGTTAAGGTCGCGTCGCTCCGGCAAATACCGAGATTGGTAAATAAAACCGTAAATGTTGACAATAGGTGCTGCAATTAAAGTGCCTTTTGATAAATTTTTAATGGCGTTTAACTTCAGCAGATGGCGAACTATCTCAACCCCCAAAATTTCATCGCCGTGAATACCAGCGCAGAAAAATAATATTGGCCCCGGTTTTTTACTATTAAAAATGTGAATCGGAATATCGACGGGCGTATAGGTAAACAATTTGGGGGTGGGAAGGCGAATACTAAGATGTTCTCCAGGTTGGATAGTGTGTCCACAAATTTTTAAAATCCTTTTTTTTATAGCTAACCTTGGTAGCAGCTATAAGCCTTAATTGGTTTTGCATTTTTTTCTATAAATTCGATTATCATTCCTGCAATGTCTTTCTTCGTAATGTTTTCAATCCCATCAAGCCCGGGCGAAGAGTTTACTTCTAGCACTAAAGGACCGCGTTTTGAACGCAATAAATCCACACCAGCGACGTTTAAGCCAAGCGCTTTCACCGCGTTAATTGAAATTTCGCGTTCTTGGGGCGTTATTTTAATTAATTTAGTGGTACCTCCGCGATGCACATTGGAGCGAAAATCGCCGGATCGCGCTTCTCGCTGCATGGTGGCGACAACTTTGTTGCCGATCACAAAACAACGGATGTCGCGACATTGCGTTTCTCCAATAAATTCTTGAATAAAGATATTTACTTTTAACCCTAGAAAGGCCTGGATCACACTTTCTGCGGCTTTTTTGGTTTCCGCTAGGACCACGCCGATGCCTTGCGTTCCTTCAATTAGTTTGATAATTAACGGTGTGCTGCCTACCATTTGAATTAAATCTTCGATATCGTCTGGTGAATGAGCAAAGCCCGTGATAGGTAAGTCGATTCCTTTGCGAGATAAAAGCTGCAGCGATCGAAATTTATCCCGGGAGCGAGTGATGGACATCGAAGAGTTGAGACAAAAGGTTCCCATCATTTCAAACTGGCGAACGACGGCTGTGCCGTAAAAAGTAATAGAAGCGCCAATTCGCGGGATCACAGCGTCGTAACGAGCTAACTCTTTCCCCATGTAATGGGTAGTGGGTTTTTCTTGACTTAAGCTCATATAACAACGAAGAGTATTAATGATTTTGACTTTATGGCCGCGCGTCAATGCAGCTTCTTTTAAGCGCTGCGTAGAAGATAATTCTTGCTTAGTTGATAAAATAGCAATTTTCACTTAGAAATATCCTCATTATGAATGATAAATGATCGATTGGGGTTAACGATTAGATCTCGCATGGCCGTGCGTCCTAATAACATTCGAAAGCCCATGCTATCGCGATTAGTTAATGTGATTTCAATAGACCAGCGTTTCTTGCCTAAAATAATGCCTGTTTTAATAACATAACGCAATTCTTTATGCCCCCCAGAGTCTCTGACGAAGCGGTGGTCATAGATATCCGCTTCACAGGTAATCACTGTGTTTTTGTCCTTTTGAATGGGGTGTATTTTGAAACGGACGCGTGGGATATTATTTGTTTTAAATGATTCAAGGGAAAAGGCATGTAATGCAGAGGTTCGGGCACCGGTATCGACTTTGGCCTTGATTTGATTAATGCTAAGGTCGGGTAAAGCGATCCATTCGCGCCACCCCACAGTGAGACAATTATTTAATAATTGATTAGCCATTCTACTTCCTTGTATATTTATATAATACAAGAGCAAGACCTTTAGTTTTTCAGAAAAATATCTTGATTTAATTTAAGAAAAGCTTGTAAAAACTCTCACCCCCCTAACCCCCAAGAGGGACAGAGAACAGTTAAAATTACTATCGTTCCCCTTTCAGGGGAGGAGTAGATAACGTATCATTTTACGTCGGTAATCAGAGAGAAAAAATATGAAACGCCTCATCACGTTAATTTTAGTCAGTTTAGCCATTCCTCAAATTTACGCTGGCAGTGCCGTTGATATCCCTTTTTTAATTCTGGTCCTTACGTTGGGGTTCACGGCGGTGTTGCTCTTTACCATCGAGGAGCAATTTGAATGCAGGCCCCGTGGTGAGTGCGTAGGTGGGTTATCGGATGGGTAATGTGCGTATTATAAGGAGCTTTGAGCTATTACAACAATAGCTTGGAAGTGAATAGCGACGCAAAGCTTCGTATGACGGCGTTGATGGCCAACGGCTATTACGATTTCAATTTTTGCACCATTGGTACCTTTCGTTGCCGTCGGTGTTGGTTGGATACACCCCTTGGCGAACGAATAACGGTGTTCTTTTGAATCGAGGTCCTGATAATAATGAATTTGCCTATCAGGGAATCGCGGGAGTGAGCTGCAGAGTCAGTCCACGAGTTACTTTGGACGTCGATTATCGCTATTTGGGTTTGACGGATGGGAATGGTAGTCAAAATTTAATCGAAATGAGTGTTAATTATCAGTTTTAATGACCTCCATAAGCCTTGCCGCCAGAAGCGGTAAATGTTAGAAATAACGCACTTAAAGAGTCAATGGGCCCATAGCTCAGTTGGTTAGAGCGATCGACTCATAATCGACAGGTTCCAGGTTCAAGTCCTGGTGGGCCCACCATCGTTTTTAAATTATCTAGTATTTTGGAAGGTCGAAAAAGTTCCGTAGTTCTCGCTCTCCGGGGGTAACGGCAATAAGTAGTCTTTGGATCCGGCCTCTGTGGGATATCGCCACAGAGACTTCACTAGGCCTTGTGCCAAGGTCGAAGCGGAGATTTTATTTACTTCGAAGTCTTCTCCCTTGCATTCACCATTCATGAAACCATCGTTCATAGGAGCCAATATCGAATTTTCGGGACTTGAGTTGGAGGAATTCTCTAGTTCAATTTCTCTCAGTGCCTCATGGATGCGTCCGTTTAAGAAAAAATTAGTAAAAATAGCCTCTTCTTTTTTTAGGGTCTTCTTTACCCAAACTTTTAGGCAGAGAAATTAATACTCTCAAGAAAGATATAGGGAGGGATTTTGTCAATAAGGTTCAGACTCTCTTCATGAATTCTTTCTACTTTACAGTGTCTTTCGAGCGTAATTTCAGAATTGAGAAAAATTCGAAACGCATTTGTCAAAACACGGTCAACGACCGGAAAAACACTAAAACTGTTGACTAACACATTATTAATGACGGTGGGCCAATACCAGTAAAAGGCCTGAGATAATTTTTTCCCTACCTACTTAGCCTTTAAAAATAAGCAAGTGGCTTGGCTCACCATGGCTAGGTATAGTAGAGCAGGCGCTGATAAAATTTTAAGTAGATTAGAATTTTCTGCGAGAAATCCAATGAGGCTAGTCCTCTCGTTCCAGTTCTTCCCTACAGAACGTACCGAGGTTCGCAGATCGTGACTCTCTAATAAATAGACTGTTGTATACTTTTACGAGAAGATCGGAGATAATGTAGCCGTAGAGTAATGTGAAGGGTGGAGAACTATAGCAGCTGAAGAACAACGCAGCGGAGAGATTATTGGTCAAATCCTCGAGACTTTTTTATAGTGTTTGAATAGTAACCCGCTAAGGCGAGTGTTATCGTTAATGCCTATAACTAATTCTGTTGCGGATATTTTCATGTATAGGCGATATTGTAAGGAGCGTCAGCGCTAACTGCATCGCCATAAATATTAATTTCCATAAATATTAATTTTAGGCCATTATTGTCGTTGAGCGCGTTATCAATTTCGACAAGCGTTTCTTTGTTTAAAGAAATAGCTTGATTAAGGAATGGTGTCAAATCCTGATTTAATATTTGATTTAACGATAGACTTAATATCATTAATAACTTCTTCATTTGTTCTTAATCTTTTGGAAAAGCAGCGAGTTAAGAAGGGTAAAAAACTTCGATGCCTTTGCGATTCAATATAGTATTAATGAGAAGAGCAACCACTGCTCTAGAATATTTGGTATGACCCGTAAACCACCAATCTTTTTGTTCGTATTCATTATAGGTAATGGCTCCAAGCGGAGCGGCTGAACCGAAAGACAACAGGGCCACTAATGAATTTTTTAATCTTAATTTAAATTTTTGCCAAAAGTGTTTTTTCTATTTTTCGGTTAGTCTTTAAACGATATCAAGGTTACTCAACTCTTCGGGCATCTCCTACCGCCTGCAACAATTTTTAATGAAATTGATTAAGCCTCTCACGCTTGCGGAAAATTTAGGTTTTAAGAAAAAGGCATTTAAAATGCTACTTAAGCCAAAGTCGCTAACGACAGCCGTTGTTTCATTTTGAAAATATTTAAGAAGGTATTCCGCCCCATTTTTTGGTTTTTCAAGATAGACAGTAGAAGCGTATGCCGAAATAAAACCCACGGTAATTGCTTCAATAATACCTGTTGTAATTTTAAAAGCGCCGTTTGGTGTGGAAGCTGACTATTTCCTCTAGCAATTCCACTAAAGCATACTCTTCAGATGAAAGTAAATCTCAATTTAAAACAAAATCGCTGTCATTAAGCGGTGAATAAGGAATAAGCTTTTCAATCAATGGATTATATTATACAGGCTGCTGCTTTAGCGTTTTGAGTCTCTTCGAGTTTCTTATAAGTATTGAAATAACTCATTAAAAGATCGTAGTTTTCGATTTCTCCTTGGAAACGAGACATTACAGATTTAAAATGAGAAAGCGAAATCTGGTTACCGGGCAACTCGTTCAGAGTGCCAAGCCAAAGTGATTCCAATTGTCTTAATTCATCATTGATACTAAGAAGGGTTAAGTCCCTCGTTCCTACTTTATAATGGCAATATATTTAAATAGCGTCTCTGCTTCATCCAATATTTTTTCAGTGCTGTAATCCATCGGTATCCCCTGTTAGTTTTCAGTTTTTTTCAGAATGAGAGATAAAGTTGAAGTTTAATTCTACAAATTAATTGTTAATTTAAATTGAATAAATATACTGTAGATTAAAATTTCCTCTATACATGACGAAAGGAGTTCAGTTGATGAAATAGTGAGAAAAGCTGCTGAGTGTTGAGTAGAATTTCTGA
>NZ_CAJRAM010000077.1 GCF_907164965.1 Coxiella endosymbiont of Ornithodoros maritimus | reverse complement strand
CACATATTGAGCGCCTAACCCCTCTCGTGTGGATCACCTTACCCCACTCATCAATCCCACACAGTTGAAAAACCCCTTTTGCAATAAATACCAACACCAAGTATTTTAATATCTTTCATGGCCCTGCTCCTTTTTTTAAAAATAGAAACTCTATGTTGGCGCATTATAACGCCCTCTTTAAGGAGGGGCACTTTTCATTAGGTTACTTAGCTTTGCGAAGAAATCAAACAATAAAACAGACCCTAGTAAAATTTACCGTCCTCCACCGAGAGTTGCTTATTCCTCAACTTCTATGAAACTGTGTAATTTTTCAGCGCGACTGGGGTGGCGCAGTTTGCGTAAAGCTTTGGCTTCAATTTGACGAATTCGCTCTCGCGTGACGTCAAATTGTTTGCCTACTTCTTCCAGCGTGTGATCAGTATTCATGTCGATACCGAAACGCATCCGCAATACTTTTGCTTCGCGTGGGGTAAGTGTAGACAAAATTTCTCGCGTGGCTTCCATGAGGCCGGCCGAAGTGGCGAAATCCATGGGTGATTCCATGTTGATGTCTTCAATAAAATCACCGAGATTAGAATCTTCATCTTCACCAATAGGCGTTTCCATAGAAATTGGTTCTTTTGCGATCTTTAATACCTTTCTGACTTTTTCTTCCGGCATATCCATCCGTCGACCCAGTTCTTCGGGCGTGGCTTCTATTCCGGTTTCTTGGAGGATTTGTCGACTGATGCGATTGAGTTTATTGATCGTTTCAATCATGTGCACAGGAATCCGGATAGTCCGGGCTTGGTCGGCGATCGAACGCGTAATTGCTTGACGAATCCACCACGTGGCGTAGGTTGAAAACTTGTAACCGCGGCGATATTCAAATTTGTCAACAGCTTTCATTAAGCCAATGTTTCCTTCTTGAATGAGATCCAGAAATTGCAGCCCCCGGTTGGTGTATTTTTTTGCGATCGAAATAACCAGGCGTAAATTAGCTTCGATCATTTCCTTTTTAGCACGCCGCGACTTTGCCTCGCCGATAGCAACACGACGATTAATTTCTTTGATTTCTTGAATGGTTAAATTATTTTGCTTTTCCAGCTGCGCTAAATTTCGTTGAGCACGGTAGATTTCTTTGCTGTATTTTTCCAGTCGTTTCGCTTGTTCTTTGTTTTCATTTTTGTATTGTTCCAACCACTTCATGTTGGTTTCATTATGCGGAAAGGAAGCAATAAATTTTTTACGTGGCGTTTTTGCTTTGGCCACGCAATAACTCATGATTAAACGTTCTTGAGCGCGTGCAGCTCTTAGCATTCGACGTAATTGGCCGGTGAGGCGGTTAAATTGCTTGATTGAAAGCTTAAACGTTGAAAACAACTCAGCCAAGGCTTTTTGATGTTTGAGCGTTGCCGGCGCTTTTTTGCCATAACGTTTAATGGCGTTTTGATAGCGCCCGTACAGCTTTTTAAGCTCTTCCATGTCTTGTTGAGTAATGATGGGGTCAGGACCGCTCTCGCCGAATTCATCACTGCCACCTTCTCCTCCGTCGTCCTCATCCGAGGTTTCAGCTTCTTTACCACGGGTTTCTGGTGCAACAGGGGAGGCTGTTGATTCTTCTTCGTCAAAGAAGCCAATGAGTAGATCGCTTAAGCGACCCTCAGTCGCTACGATGGTGTCATATTCTTTAATAAATTTTTCAATGAGTTCAGGGTATTGGACCACGGCGCCCATGACTTGGCGGATGCCTTCTTCAATGCGTTTGGCGATGATAATTTCGCCTTCCCGCGTTAGCAACTCTACGCTCCCCATTTCACGCATGTACATGCGAACTGGATCAGTAGTTCGGGTTTCTGTCGCTAATACTTCGGCCACGTCCTCGTTGATCTCGTCATCGTCGGATTGGGTATCTTCCTCTAAAAGTAGGGAATCGGCGTCAGGAGGAATTTCGAAAACTTTGATACCCATTTCGGTTAAACGACCAATAATGCTTTCCATTTGGGAAGGATCTGCATAATCGTTAGGGAGAAGGTTAATTAAATCTTCGTGTATCAGGTAGCCCTTATTTTTCGCTTCTTCTAGGAGTGCGCCAAAGCCTAAACGTTGGCTTTCTGCTGCGTTCTCTCCTATCTCGGGTTGTTGAGTTTCTAAAGACGGCGCAGAAGACTTTTTCTCAGCAGTTTTAGTTAATGGCTGTGTCCCGACTTTAGGCTTTTCTTTTTTAGAATTAGTTTTAGCCGCTGTCACCGCTTTCGGTTTTGCCGGCGGGCGCTTTATCGTTTTAAGCTTTGACTTTACGGAAGGTTTAGCTTTAGCAGTTATACAGGCTTTTTTAACAGTTGTTTTTTTCTTGGTTTTGGTAGCGCTGGATTTTTTTTTACGGCTTGGCATAAGTGTTCTTTTACCCCTTCGTTAGGATAGCTTGAGTTCTATGACTATAACCTATCAATATACCATGTTAAATTTGTCAAATCAGTCATTACTGTTCTGTTTTTATATAGGGATAGTCTGCTCATTCGTCAAGTGTTTCTTTATGAGAAACTTTGATAAGTCCTTGAAAAGCTTTTTCCTTTTGGTGTTGTTCGTGAAGGCGATTAATCGCGTCTTTCAATTCAGCAGCGAGATCGTCCTCTGATAATCTCGTCTTGTAAGCGGCTAATTGGGCCAGCAGGCGGCGTTGGGATTCGGGACAAAAGGCCAGCAATTCGCCAGTGCTTATTACGGGTCGTTTTTTTAAAAAGACGACCATTTTGGCTAAAAATTGTACTTGAGGGTCCTGACTTTTTGGAATCGTCATGTCTTGAATGACGCTCACGAGTGAAGGGGCTTGGGCTAGGATTGATAAGGCATGATAAGCCAAAGAGGGCACTCGGGTAGAAGCGGTAGGGATGGGGGGCGGTGCAACCGTGAGTGAGTCGAGTTCACTGAGATCAAGGGCTAATCGTTGAGCGAGTTCTTTCAGGAGAAGTTGATAAAAAATTCCTCTTGGCATCGGCCGTA
>NZ_CAJRAM010000076.1 GCF_907164965.1 Coxiella endosymbiont of Ornithodoros maritimus | reverse complement strand
CCCATGAACCCGATACCAATGGTTCGCGCCTCCACACGCTTCTATCAACCACACAAGCCACCTTAAGGCCTTGCCACAGTGGACACATATTGAGCGCCTAACCCCTCTCGTGTGGATCACCTTACCCCACTCATCAATCCCACACAGTTGAAAAACCCCTTTTGCAATAAATACCAACACCAAGTATTTTAATATCTTTCATGGCCCTGCTCCTTTTTTTAAAAATAGAAACTCTATGTTGGCGCATTATAACGCCCTCTTTAAGGAGGGGCACTTTTCATTAGGTTACGAGATCTAGCTCAGGTGTTCTTTCACTTTTTTACTGACCATGTTCATATCGACACGGCCTTGCAATTTCTCCTTTAATACTCCCATTAATTGGCCCATGTCTTTCATGGAAGTGGCGTGGGTCTCCTCAATGGCTTGCTTGACAGCGGCATCAATTTCAGCTGCGCTCAGGGCTTCTGGGAGATAGGCTTGTAGTATGTCGATTTCTTGTTTTTCTTTTTCCGCTAAATCAGGTCGATTTCCTGCCTCATATTGGGTAATGGAATCGCGGCGTTGTTTGATCATTTTTTCGATGACTTTCATAACAGCGGCGTCATCAAGCGTGATTTGCTCGTCGATTTCTCGCTGTTTGATGGCAGCCAGGAGCAGGCGAATCGTGCCTAAGCGTCCCTTTTCTTGCCCACGCATAGAGGCTTTCATGTCTTCTTGAATGCAGTTTTTGAGCGATTCTATCATTCGGAGTTCCTCCTTTGACGGGAGCGCCTAATAACGTGTTCGCTCGCGTTCTAATGCTTCTTGTTCTTTTTGCAATTTTTTGGCATAGCGTTTGACGGCGGCTGCTCGCTTACGCTTGCGCTTGCTTGTGGGTTTTTCGTAATATTCGATTTGACGTAATTTGGAAAGGATACCCGCTTTTTCACACGCTCGTTTAAAACGCCGCATGGCGACATCGAAAGCGTTATTGTCAGGCACATCTATCATTGGCATTCTTTTGTTCACCCCTAATTCATAGCTGAAAGCCATAGCAACTAGCTAGAGGCTGAATCATACTGATTTTAGTGGGGGAATGCAATAAGCATTTGCCGCACTCTATCAGCTTTCTTGCCCTTAGCCCTCATGACTTTTTTTAGCCAGCCGGGTCAAGGGTTTTATGCTCAATCCCTGTACAATAATGGAAAAGATAACGACATCGTAGGTCATGCCTAGGATGAAATTTTGGTATTCATTGAATGGCAAGGAGAGGGCTAAAGTGACAGTCATTCCACCCCGTAACCCCCCAGGTTAGAATGCTGATGATGTAAAGATTATAGTTGCGTTTAAGCTGAATGCATTTTGAGAATGGAAACGCTGATAAGGCGAACGAGTAAGAGCAAGGGGATGGTGAGCAGGATGGCAACGATTTGTAAGGTGCTTGCTTTGATGGCGAGTAGTTTAAAACCAATTTAAGAATTAAATTGCATTTAAGACTTCGTCGATGACTTCCCAGAAAGTCTCTAGGGTTTTCGTTTTCTTTTTATGCGTCTCACCTTGATCACGTCGGATATAAGCGCCGACCATGATGCCGGTGATCACCATGGCGAGCGGGCCTGAAATTCCTAACGCGAGCGAGGGCGAGTTGATAATCGCCTGTAACGGCGGCTAAGATGAGTAAAATAGGGAGACTATAGTCTTTTTTTACTGCTTTTCAATAACTGAGCCGTGATAAAGCCAAAAAATAAACCATAAATAATGTCTCCGACCGCCTGTCCTAAAAATAACAGACTGATTTTTTCAATGCTCGCCGGAATGTGATTAACTGTTAACGTATAAAAAGTAATAATTAAGAACAATACCCACCACGTCGTTAAATAACGACTTTCCCGCGACGCAGGCCGGTCAGCCGCTCTGGCGCGCCGAGCTGTTTAAAAGTGGCTAAGACACTAATCGGATCGGTGGGAGAAATAAGCGCGTCAGAGAGGAAGTAATAAAGAAAAGGCAAATTCAATTTTTGGGCTTTGAGGATATTGAAATCAATCGTCAGAGCGCCAGCAAACAGTAGGAAATTAAGAGGACCTCTATAGAGGGTTGGGGAAATCGATATTTTCAATGATGTTTTCTGTGCGATGTTTGGAATCTGGAAATGATGAAAAATAATGAAAATAGCCGTCAATAAAAGTGACGTGTTCATAATCGCGATGGTGCTTTACATACGAATAAAACGATAGTTTACATAAGCAATCAAAACAGCGAGTGTGAGCACAATTGAACCAAGAGTATAAATATCCATCGTACTAGCGCTTAAGTAAAAATGTGATTATACTCTATTGGACTATTACTTTTTTAGCAACTAGGGAAATCACGTAAAGGAGACTGTTATGAGTCATCATCATTGCTCCCGATTGGGCGTTACTTCATTTGGGTTTGCTGTGGGAATAGTTTGGGCGCTTGGGCTGCTCATTCTCGCCTTGTTCAGTTGGTGGACAGATTGGGGGCGCTTCATGGTTTCTGTTATTAGTTCAGTTTACGTCGGTTATGCGCCGACTTTTTGGGGAACTATTGTTGGTGTCATTTTAGGATTTATTGACGGCTTTATTAGCGGCGTAATCCTCGCGGCTATTTACAATTGCTGTGTTCGCAAGTGTAAAAAAAGCGACCTGGAAGGCGTTGAAACTCACGTTTAATAACTGCAAAAATAGCAATAGTTTTTCAGGAGGATTAACCCCCCCAGGGGGCCCTTTTTTTCACGAGAGTATTTTTAAATTAACCATTGGTTCAGATATTTTTAAATGTAGGTTTTTGTTATTATGAGAAACCATGTTAACAGGAATTGTTATAATAACATTGCTCGTTTCTGCGCTAGTGCCTATTATGGTGCACTACTTAAAAGGACCTAGACTCGGCTGGGGTTTAGCCTTAATCCCTTTGTTTCTCTTTATTTATTTTATTCACCTTATTCCTAACTATCATGCACGGAGGGACTATTTATTCAGGGTTCCCTTGGGTTCCCGACTTAAATATTGATTTTTCATTTTATGTCGACGGATTAAGCCTTTTATTTGGTTTACTTATCACCGGTATCGGGATCCCCATCGTAATTTATAGCGCCCCTTATTTAGAAAATCACCCGCATTTAGGGCGGTATTATGGATATTTATTTCTATTCATGGCTTCTATGTTGGGATTGGTTTTAGCAAATAACTTAATTGTGTTATTTGTTTTTTGGGAATTAACGAGTATTAGTTCTTTTTTGCTTATTGGTCTTGAGCACGCCCGACCTGCCGCGCGGAAGGCCGCCGTGCAAGCCTTGTTTGTCACGGTGATCGGTGGATTATCGCTGTTGGCTAGTTTTATCTTAATCGGAATTGTCATTCACACTTACAGCATGGCTCGCTTGCTCCCACAAGGAAATCTTTTACAAAATCAACCTTTGTTTATCTCTATTTTGTTGTTAATGCTGATTGGCGCTTTTACCAAGTTGGCGCAATTTCCTTTTCATTTTTGGCTAGCGGATGCCATAGAAGCGCCAACCCCAGTGAGCACGTATCTGCATTCAGCAACGATGGTTCAAGTGGGCATTTATCTTCTGGCGCGCTTTCACCTGTTAATGAGCCAATAATTATTGGTGGTTTGTTATTTTAAGCAGCATCGGTGGAATTACCATGTTAGTTGGTGTTTTATTAGCTGTCAGACAAACCGACATGAAATTAATTCTTGCTTATACCACGACTACCGCGCTGGGCTCATTAGTTTTTTTATTAGGTTCTACTCACTATTTAATTGTAAAGGCGGCGGTGGCCTTTTTATTGGCACATGCTTTATACAAAGCCACATTGTTTATGACGGTGGGTGATATTAAACACCAAACGGGGATACGAGATATTGATAAAGTTCGCGGATTACATAAAGCAATGTCAATTGCTTTTATGGCAGTTTTAGTCGCTGGCGCTTCGATGCCGGGGCTTCCGCCTTTATTTATTAGGTTTTTATGTAAAAGAATTGGTGTATGGAGCCAGTCTCGTGGCGCCGTTAGCTTCTCATATCTTAACTATTATTGCTGTTTTTTCTAACGTGATCATGGCTATGCTGGCTTTTCTTTTGATATTAAGACCGTTTTGGGGAGAACAAAAACCAAAACGTGTACGAGAGGCATATGTCTGTCAATGCTTTGTTCCTGGCTTCATTAACCTTATTGTTAAGCATTTTCCCGTTTGTTATTAACCATACCGTACTCTCGCCAGCCGTAAGCGCTATTTTAAGGCGACCTTTAAAAACAGAATTAACCTTATGGCATGGTTTTACACCTTCATTGCTATTAAGCTTAATTACCCTTTTGGGCGCCATCGTATTGTATTTGAAACGCACTGAATTTAGATCGATATTGGCGCATTTTGATGGCATTTATCGCCATGGTCCCGCTTGGCTTTATGATCGTTTCATGTATTATTTACTATGAGCGGCGGAGTGGCAAACGGAGATTTTACAGAATGGAAAATTACGCCTGTATTTAATTATTACGTTTACGACTATCGTTTTGACGTTGGGCGGAGTTTTGGTTAGGAGTCATTTAATGCTGGTTAAGCAATGAGGCTTTTCTTTTTCTTTTTACCATTCTTTTTAGCAAGTTGACTCCTTATTTCTGCGTATATGACTGTTTGGGTGAGGAGCTACTTGATTGGATTAATATTTCTTGGACTTTTCGGAATAGGCGCTGCGGTTTTTTATAGTCAATGTAGCGCCTGACGTTGCCATGACTCAAGCCTTAATTGAAACATTAATAGTTATTATTGTGGTGTTGAACCTCTATCGGGAACCGCCATTGCCGGAAATTGTAGAAGAAAAAACTTACTCAAGAGTCATTAATGCAGTTATCGCTTTAGGCATTGGATTTTCAGTCGCTGTGCTTCTGATTGCCATTACTCAGCAGCCTTTTGAAGATTTTATCGGCTAGTATTTTATTGCACACAGTATTCCTAATGGACATGGTCGAAACGTTGTTAACGTAGTTTTAATTGATTTTCGTGGCTTCGATACGTTGGGTGAAATCATTGTAGTGGCGTCATCAGCGCTTGGAATTTATGGTTTATTAAAAAGTCGTTTTAGGAGAAGTGGGTCGTGATTTCTTTAATTCTTTACACAGCGTCGCGTTTTTTGCTTGCTATAATGCTGTTATTTTCTTTATGGATTTTGTTTCGTGGGCATAATTCTCCAGGAGGAGGATTTATCGCCGGTTTAATTTCCGCCAGCGCCTTCGCTTTGTACTTAATTACCCATGGCTCAAAGGATCTGCTGCAACTTCTTCGATTTAGTTTATCTTCGTTGTTAGCCATCGGTTTGAACGTAGCCGTTGTTGCTGGCCTCATCGCATTCATTTTCGGAAAAACGTTTTTGACGGGAATTTGGTTAATCTTAACCAGCCATTTTAAATTGGGGGCGCCGCTATTATTTGATGTTGGGATTTACTTAGTCGTATTAAGTAGTACTTTAATTATTATGATCGCGTTAGAGGAGGGGGCGGGATGACTACTTTATTTTGCTGGATGATTGGCGGTTTGTTTGCCATTAGCGTTTATTTGTTATTAAGCCAGCAATTGATGCGTTGGTTGTTTGGCATCGTTATTTTAAGCTCTTCCACAACCTTTGTCCTGGTTAATAGTAGGTCGTTTATCTCAAGTACCTCCTTTTGTTTCACCGGAAAAAACTTCCTCGCTTGCATCGATGGCTAACCCCTTGCCGCAAGCGTTGATTTTAACGTCTATCGTTATCGGATTCGGGCTACTTTCTTTTGCTTTAGTGTTGGTTCGGAAAGTATGGAGACAATTTAAAACATTGGATAGCGATAAATTGCGTTTAGCTGAGCCCGTATCCCACCGTGAGAAAATCGCTTCATGAAGTTATTACCAATATTACCGTTATTAATTTGTTTAATTACTGCAATCTTGTGTTGTTTTTTTTTCGTCGTTTGAGCGGTTGAAAAAAATCTGTCATTTAACGGGCGCAATAGTGTTATTACTGGCGGTTATTGTGATTTTCATTTTCGTGAGGCAGAAGGGGATCTTGGTCATGCAAATTGGGGATTATCTTGCTCCCTTTGGAATCAGTATCGTTATTGATCTGTTAAGCACCATTTATGTTAGTGGTGACTGGGCTTATTGCATTATACGTGGCTATTTATGCTTTATCCGACATTAAAGCCTTTCAACAAAATTTAGGTTTTTATCCAGTCTATTGGATTTTGCTGGTTGGTATTTGTGGGGGGGCTTTTTCAACAGGCGATATGTTTAACCTTTATGTTTGGTTTGAGGTGATGCTGATCGCTTCTTTTGTGTTGATGGTGCTCGGTAGTGAACGGATTCAGTTAGATGGGACGATTAAATACGTAGCCATGAATTTGATTGCTACCATTTTAATGTTAACGGCAATTGCTATGTTATATGGAATAGTGGGCACCTTAAACATGGCCGATTTATCGGTGCGTCTGTCGCATTATCCGAATGCCTCTACTGTCATGGCGGCCGCATTATTATTGGCTATTGCATTTGCTATTAAAACCGCTTTGTTTCATTTGTTTTTTTTGGCTGCCAGCTTCTTATCACACCACCAGCGTTTCGACTTCTGCTATTTTTTCTGGGATGCTGACTAAAGTCGGCGTTTATACTTTAATCTGACTGGTTACCTTGATTGTACCTAATAATCAAATAATTTTAGGTTTATTATTGGCTTCTTCGGGATTAACGATGCTAACCGGAGTATTGGGCGTGGCATCACAATATAATTTTTGGCGAATTTTATCGTTTCACATCATTAGTCAAATTGGTTACATGGTGATGGGACTTTCAATTCGTACACCCTTGGCATTAGCCGGCACCGTTTTTTATATTGTGCATCATATTGTAGTTAAAACGAATTTGTTTTTAATCAGTGGTATTACAAATCGTCTAGGTAAAAGTTTTGATATTCGAGCCTTAGGTGGCCTTTATAAACAATACCCCTTTTTAGCCTTATTATTTTTTATCCCTGCTTTTCCCTGGCAGGCTTTCCCCCGTTATCGGGTTTTTGGGCGAAACTGTCTTTGTTGGAAGCAGTGGTTACCAACTACAATTATATCATGGCGGCGATTGCCTTAATCGTTAGTTTTTTAACACTTTATTTGATGATCAAAATATGGAATCGAGTTTTTTGGGTGGATAAATATCAGACTAAAAAAGAAGGTCACCTGTTACTTGCGAGGGGTGAAAAATTTTCCTTATTTGTTCCTGTCATTTTATTGGCAAGTGTGACTTTAGCAATCGCTTTTTCTCCCCAATTATTTTTTCAGGTAATGAGTAAAGGCGTCCTCCCAATTATTAGATCCGAGCCAATATGTTCGTGCGGCTTTAGGAGGTAGTCGATGAGTAGAATACTTCGTTATCCTTTTAAAATTTATTTAATTATAAAATTTATCTTATTTGTATTATTGGAAATCTTAATTGCTAATTTTCGAGTTACGCACGAAGTTTTGACCCCGCGCTTTTGAGCAAGGCCTGGCGTTCTCGCCATCCCCCTTGATTGTCGAACACCGGTTGAAATAACTTTATTCGCAAATATTATTTCCCTTATGCCAGGCACTTTAACGCTAGATATTTCTGAAGATAAAAAGATTTTATATGTTCACGCAATGTTTATTGATGACGTTGATCAATTAAAAGCAGAAATTAAACACAAGTTTTAAAAATTAATTATGGAGATTTTAGAGTGACAATTTTTGGGGTTTCAATTTTTTATGCGCCGCTGGTGATTTTGTGTCTTGCGGTGGTGGCGTGTTTTACACGGATGGTTATTGGCTCCGCCTTATCGGATCGCGTTATTGCGCTTGATTTAACAGCAAGCCTTTTAATTTTAATTATTACTGTTTATACCCTTATTTCTAAGCAGGCTGTTTATATCGATCTGGTGATTGTATTAGCTTTGATTGTTTTTTTTGGAACGGTGGCTTTTGCACAATATATCGAATGCCAGTGCTATAAAAAATAAAAAAATAGAAAAGAGATGATTAAGGAATGGCTTACTATTTTTTTTGTTTTTGGAGGCACTTTATTTATTTTTATTGCTTCTGTTGGGATTTTGCGCATGCTCGATTTGCTTATCCACATGCACGCGGCCACTAAGGCAGGGTCTTTAGGCGTCGGTTTGGTTTTTGGCGGTGTTGCTATTTATTTTGGTACGTGGACGGTAGCAATTGAAGCAGTAGTGATTGTTTGGTTTATTGTAATGACTGCCCCTATTGCGTCGCATTTGATAGCGCGTGCTTCTTATTTTGATAATATCAAATTGACGAAGGCAACGTTTATTGACGAATTAAAATCTCATTACGACCAGCGTACCCATTGACTTAAGAGCGCATTGGAGGAACGAAGGAAGCAAGGGTGATTGTAATTAATAACTCCGGCTCTTCGTTTTCTTGCTGAGTCAATTGTTCTGGAAGCGGGGGGTGCTTTTGCGCAGACCGTAAGCCGCCAGGATGGGAGCTTTCGAGCCACGACGGCGTGTCCGAGCAAAAGCGCCCGCCCGCTTCCAGGACCGTGCTTTTTTATTCATTGCTTTTTTATTCATTCTTTCGTTGGATTTTTGTTTTGTCAACATCCCCCCAGTCAATGCGTTGCATTTCGGTTAATCGGGATTGAGTGCGTGCGAATTCAAAGCGAAGGGGTCCTTCTGGATAAAGTTGTTCAATGGGTGCTTGGGCGGAAATAATTAAACGGATTTTTGCGTCATAGAAAACATCAATTAATCTAATGAAGGAAGTAATTAAATTCTTTTGGTCAGTTCGTAAAACAGGTACGTTGCTTATTAGAACTGTTTTGTATTTTTGTGAAAGTTCTAAAAAATCCTTAACAGAACGCGGTATTCCACAAAGGTCTATAAATTTGAACCAAATGACATTACCAGCCTGTTTGCGAATGGGAATGATTCGGTGGAATAATTCAATAGCCGTATGAATGGCTGGTTGGTAATTTGAAAAATATTGAAAACTTTTTTCCATGTTTATTTCTGCTTGTTTGTCTAATGGTGTAAAATAAATTTCCATTTGTGGTGAATACCTTAAGCGATAATCATACTGGGATGTTAAATGAAAAACTTGTGTGTGCTGTTTAATTAATTTAATAGTAGGAATGAATTGTTTACGTTGCAATCCTTCTTTGTAAAGATCTTCTGGTTTAAAGTTTGAGGTGGCAATAAAACAAATACCATACTTAAAAAGCGCATTTAATAAGCCTCCTAAAAGGATAGCATCAACCACATTATCCACAAAAAATTCATCGAAGCAAATTACATTAGTTTCTCGGCTAAGTTTTTTAGCAATGATGTCCAAAGGATTTTTAAGACCTTGTAGGTGGGTTAATTCATGATGAATTCGAGCTATAAATTGATGAAAATGCAAGCGCATTTTTTTAAGTGGAAGGCAATGATAAAAAGTATGGAGTAAAAATGTTTTGCCGACGCCAACACTACCCCATAAATAAAGACCTTTAACAGATTTTGAAATAGCTAAAGTGTGAAGGAATTTATTTAGAAAGCGAGTGCGCGCACTTTTTTTCTTAAGCAATTCGGTATAGATATGTTGAAGCTGGTCGATGACTTCTTTTTGCTGAGGATCTTTTTGGATAAAACCGACTTCGAGTTGTTGTTGGTAATATTCTAAGGGGGTCATGCTTTTAATTTTAATGAAATCTTCGCTAATCGTTTCCCTAATGCCTGGCACAAATTTTTTTCCGTTTGAGTCAGCGGCCAATTGCTATCGGCCCCTGCCATGTGACTAGGACCGTAAGGCGTGGCGCCGGCGGTGGTTGTAAATAATTCCGTTTCACTATACGGAATACCGACAATAATGGCTCCGTGATGGATTAACGGCATCATCATGCTAAGCAGGGTAGTCTCTTGCCCGCCATGCAAACTCGCCGTGGAAGTAAAAAAGCCAGCGGGTTTGCCGATTAATGAGCCAGATTGCCATAAGGCGCTGGTAGTGTCCAAAAAATACTTTAATGGCGCCGCCATGTTACCAAATCGTGTCGGGCTACCTAATGCAAGGCCTACGCAATTCTTTAAATCGTCGTGAGTAACGTAAGGAGGACCGTCTTTGGGAACATCCGGTTCTGTCGCTTCTGTCTTAGGCGACACCGAGGGCACGGTGCGGATACGCGCTTCTATCTTGTTCACACGCTCCACCCCGCGGGCGACTTGTTCTGCCATTTCTGCGGTGGCGCCATAGCGGCTGTAGTATAGGACTAAAATAAATGGCATTGAGTTTTCCCTATATTTTTTATCAATTTACTCTAAAATTGTGGTAGAGAGTAACATTTGGCATTATAAAATACCTAAATAAATAGAGATTATAGGTCAACCCCCCAGTTATGACAATCTATCGATTCTTCAAAAGGAGCGCATTTGCTCTCGCCTATATTTACCGCCGTTTTCACGAAGAGGGGTGCGCTTATCGCGCTACGGCACTCGCTTATACAACCTTACTTGCCTTTGTGCCTCTCACTGTCGTCGCCTTCACTCTGCTTTCTTTTGTGCCTGCTTTTCGAGGAGTCGGCGTGCGTTTGCAAAATTTGATTTGGGAAAATTTTGTGCCGACTTCTGCTAGCATGGTGGCTGCTTATTTAAGTCAACTGACACAAAAGTCACAGACCTATCGATTATGAATATTTTCTTTTTAGGTATTGTGGCACTTTTGTTAATGTACAATATCAATCGAGCCTTCGTAGCGATATGGCACATACCGAGCATCATTTTTGGTTCTCCTTGCACTTTTTGATTTATTTTTATGGTGTTATTGCTGTTGCCATTTTTATTAGGCGCAGTTATGTTGCTAGGAACCTTCCTGGTTCAATCTCCTTTAGTTACGGAGCTTATTGGATGTCCCTATTTGGGAAAGGGGTTTTTATTTATCTTGCCATGTGTGCTAATCTTTATGACATTTACATTATTTAATTGGATACTTCCGTCAGCTAAAGTTAAACTATCACACGCTGTGATCGGGCGATTGCTGACAACGGTATTTTTGAATTAGCGAAATTTGCTTTCACCGTGTATTTAAAAATTTTTCCCACTTACCGTCTGATATATGGAGCTTTGTCAGTTGTACCTTTTTTTGGTGTGGCTCTATGTTTCTTGGACGATTATCCTGTTTGGGGCGGTAGTGAGTAACGTAATAGCCTGCGGAATACCTGAAAAATATAAATAATCATGAAATATTTTCGTCTTTTTTTTCTATGTGTTTTGATTTTTTTTCTCAATCCAACTTTCGCCCTTCGTCTGCCGTTGCCCCTGTCGTGTAATGATTTAGTTGGGCAGATTCAATTCGCTTCTGTTCGTGAGGGCGAAACATTTGCAACGATTGCAGAGCGTTATGATGTAGGTTATTACCAATTAGTAGAAGCCAACCCCGAAGTGGACCCTAATCAGCTTCAACCGGGAAGTGTTTTAATTATACCGACGCAATATTTATTGCCCCCCGCTCCAAAAGAAGGGATTATCATTAATTTGGCCGCTATGCGGCTTTATTATTTTCCAAAAGGGAAAAACTATTTTTACACTTATCCGGTGGGGATTGGACGGTTTAATTGGTCCACACCACTTGGGAAGCTGCATATTATTCAAAAAATCAAAAATCCCGTTTGGGTAGTTCCCGATAGCATCCTTCATTATCGTCAAGAAAATGGTGATCCCGTGCCCAAAGTAATGCCCTCGGGGCCCGAGAATCCATTAGGCTATTACGCTTTGCGGTTGTCTCAGCCTACTTATCTTATTCATAGCACCAACGATCCTAGCAGCGTGGGTCGCCGCAGTAGTGCGGGTTGTATTCATTTATATCCTGGAGACATGAAAGCACTATTTGGAATGATTTTTGTCGATACGCCGGTACTCATCATTAATCAACCCTACGTGGTAGGACAAAATGACGGAAAATTATACCTTGAAGCGCACCTTCCTTTGAAAGAAGACCGCAAGGAATTATTTGCTAATCTTTCCCGAATTGTGGAAACCCTTATTAATGAGCATTTAAAAAGTGTTCCGGAAGAACCTCGAATCAATCTACAAAAAGCCACTGAAATTGTGAAAGAACATATAGGGCTTCCTGCATTGGTCAGCCTTTCTAAGGCCTCATCGAATACACCACAGCAAAGCTAGCGGCGGTAGTCGCAACGTGCCCGATGATTTCGCTTTTTTCTTCTACTTGATCATTGTTGAAAATTTCTTGCAACGCAAAATGAGCTAAATTTTTCGTGACCAGCCGACGAGCGATGGTGCCGTTAAAAGCATTACGTACTTAAAAAATGAAGTAGTTTTACTCCAGCAAGAGGAATTGCTTTCTTGTGGAGAATTATTTTCCTCATTATTTTGCACTATTGGCAAGAGCGGTTGTTTCTCTTCAGGAATTCTTTTTGGAAACAAGCAAAAATTAAAGGTTAGTCCTAGTGTAATGGAAGTCGCCGGGAAAACATGATCCAATATAATTCGAAAGAAAAAATTATTTTCCGGTATAAAAGTAGCTCCACTAACCAGTGCAGGCATAGCAGCGATAAATAATTTTTTGCTTTTCTGCTTTAATCCCAAATGACCCGAAGTTTTGATCGTCTTCATCGCTTCGGAGGGTTTGTCATTCAGAATATCGAGAATTTGAGAGGGTTTTAAGTTTCCCTTTTTTCCCAGGATAGGACTTTATATAAATAGGCCTCGTACCCTTTAAATAAATCGGGGGATTTTTCTAAAGAAATTTTAATCCATTGGATGAATTCCCCAGGGGATAATTACTCAAGTTTCTCTTGAAAATATTGATAAAAAATTTCGGTCATAGCACGTTGCTGTCTGTAACTTTCACCCCCTGATCGGAATTTGTATTGGAGGTAAATGTCCTGCGAAAGCCAAAAGGAAAAAATTGTATAGTCCAGCATCGTGCCTAAAGGCGTCAATATATACCTTATAAAGCACGACATTTTCTCACGAGCGCTGACCGCCATCGGGCCTGGAACGCTGAAGATAGTCAGTAAAGTGCAACCCGAATTAGTAAGTAAAGAAGACCATTCGTGTCGACGCAAAATAAGAAAACGATTATAGAATGCGAAAATAAGATTACCTGCAGCAATTTAAGCTACTAAAGAGGCAAAGATAATATCTCCTAAAATTGAAGGTATTATCTCTGCATCCGTATTGTCGGGGTCTTGCGCGGCAGCGCGGTAATCACTGGAGTTTGAGGCAACATAAACGATTAGAAATACCAGTGTTAAAGCCCACTGAAGATAATAGGAAGTATCTTGTAAAAGATAGGATTTCCATGACTATTTTCGAATAAGTTTTCTAAAACTTTATGAGGTTCGATCGAAGTAGACTGATTCAAAATTAGCTTAAAAAGACGTTGAGAGTCTTCGGTATTTTTACCCTGCTCGTCGTGGCAAATAGTTATCACTGTATCAAGGAACCTGCGCTTTTCTCCATTTAGAATATGCTTATTATTAAGCGAGGGCAACAACGCAGTAGCAGTCGTTAGAAAATTTTCAAGTCCAAAATACCCTACGACCATTGTGCCAGCACGAAGATAGTGCTTGAAAGCGCTATTCTTTGTTCAGCTAACGAGGTCGGCAATGCAGAAGCAAATAGAGTGCTATCCATTTTGATGCTTCATATAAGCTATAAAAAAAGAGAAGGAGATTTTTTTAATAATTTTTATAAATGTTTACGTTGGCACGCGCTTCAATTCCTTCTTCCTAATCTATTTTGAGAAAGTTCATGTTTCTTTAGGGTGTGAGTAAGGAGTGTGAGTTGGTTGAGATAATGTTCGTGTCATATGTGAAATCATACCGGATTGCACGCTACTAAAGAGGCTGCATAGAACAGTGAAAACCCATCGTGCTGGACTCGAAGGCAAATTATCATCTTGAGTGGAAAGCCCTAAAGAAAGCAAAGCAGGACCCACACTTAAAGAAGAGCTCATCAATATACTGACGATTTTAAAATAATTGTCAGGATCGTATTGGCACGCGCTTAAAGGTGTTAACGCTGCACGAAGCTGTTCAGTAAGATGAGAAACGTCTAAAACAATTTCCGTCGGCTTTTCTGCTGCATTTTGTGAAGTCTCTGCCTCCTCATAATTGTTCTATAAGAACGAATAGATTCCAATAAATTCGTCGATGGACTAGCTGCATCTTAGACGACATCAAGATTAACAACAACTTCTTTTTTCTCTTTCGCGACCAACCTGGAAGGTTGCGGTTCTTCGTTAACCTCTTTTTTAGAAGGAATAGACTCCGGTATATTTATTGAAGCTGATTTATAAACTTAGACGTCGACTGTCCGCTTGAAGTAGTTTTTTTATGTTCTGGATGCATAGGATTTCTCGAAAAAATTAATGAAGAATAAGAAGTAGCGCTAAAAAATTAAATAAATATTAAAATTTACGACAATTTTTTTAACTACCTCTATACATGACGAAAGGAGTTCAGTTGATGAAATAGTGAGAAAAGCTGCTGAGTGTTGAGTAGAATTTCTGA
>NZ_CAJRAM010000075.1 GCF_907164965.1 Coxiella endosymbiont of Ornithodoros maritimus | reverse complement strand
GGGGGGATTTAACGGCGCTGCCGGTTTATGCGAACGGGGAGGGACATTCATCAATTTCATCTGTTTCTGGCAAGTTGTTGGTGTTTATTGGGTTAGTTCCTCCACAACACGCGAGTGAGAATAAGGAGGTCTTGTCGCGGATTAGTAAACGCGGCAATGTGATGTTAAGGACGTTAAGGTAAAACCTGAGGTTGATGAGGCTAATTCATGCGGTGGCTCGGTGAAGCCGCATATACGTTCTTTTCGTCAAAACTGATTGTTGACAACAACCCTGGGGCCATATACGTATAGACCAAAGCAGAATACGGGAAAATAATGATCTCGTCTATCATCCCCGTATTTCACTGCGCTTCATACAGGCTACTTTATAACGATTTTTTTGTCTGGTAGGATCTCCGTAAGTCACCAAACCGACATTATCCGCTCCGGCTTGTTGAAGCAAAACCATCATTTGCACTACTTTTCCGTAGTCTACTTCTTTATCTCCTTTCACATACACTTCTTGTTGTTGATGATTTTGTTTAGCCTGTTGTAAGGCAGTCGTTACAGAGTTGATTAAGTTTTGGGATGAAATAGGCTGAGCTGGTTGACTCGAAATATTTAGAAAATAATTTCCATGGTTATCTATACTAACAATAATCGGTGTTTCATGTGAAGGGAGCGCTTTCGCGTTAGTTTGTGGTAATTTAACATTAACTCCTTGCGTTAAAAGAGGAGCCGTAATCATAAAGATTACTAATAAAACCAACATCACATCAATATAAGGCACGACATTAATTTCAGCTAACGGTCGCTTTCGCATTGGGTTCCTCTAATTTGTATTTATAGGCTCGTCGATGTAGGATATTCAGAATTTCTTCTTGAAAAGTATCGTAATTGTGAGTGATAGCATTTAATTCGTTGGAGAATCGATTATACGCTATCACTGCAGGGATAGCAGCAAATAAACCCACCGCCGTTGCAATTAATGCTTCTGAAATTCCCGGAGCAACCATCGCAATAGTGACCTGTTGAACGGCGCCTAAAGCGCGAAACGAAGTCATAATTCCCCATATAGTTCCAAACAAACCCACATACGGACTAGTCGATCCTACCGTTGCTAAAAAACTGAGGTTGCGTTCAAGCAGATCAGCCTCGCGGCTTTGGGTAATCCGCATAGCACGATGCGTGCCTTCGAGAATGGCTTTAGGATTGGAACCCAGGTCTTGCCGCAAACGAGTGAATTCAGTAAAACCGGCGTAAAAAATACTCGACATGCCGATGAGTTTGTCCTTTTTTTCCGATAATCGATTGTAAAGCATAGTTAAATCAACACCGGACCAGAAAAGGTGTTCAAATTTTTTCATTTCACGGCGTGTCCGTTTCACGAAAAAAACGCGTTGTATAATAATGGTCCAAGAAGTGATAGAAGCCAGAAATAAAAGGAAAATGACCATTTTGACTATCAAACTGGCATGAGCCACAAAGGACCATAATGTCGTCGGTTCAGGACCCATGAATCTCTCCCAACGGATAATAGCGAAAAATCCTCATTATTCTATCAAGTTTATCTTCTGTTAAAAATGCAAGCTTCAGCTTTCACTTTTAGGTTGGCGCGGATTGAGTTCGGTACCAACCGGTGTGGTGCGCGGGATAGGAATAAATCCTTTTACTTTTGACATACGGTTTGACCTGCGGCGGACCGATCAACTGTGTTGGGATGC
>NZ_CAJRAM010000074.1 GCF_907164965.1 Coxiella endosymbiont of Ornithodoros maritimus | reverse complement strand
CCCATGAACCCGATACCAATGGTTCGCGCCTCCACACGCTTCTATCAACCACACAAGCCACCTTAAGGCCTTGCCACAGTGGACACATATTGAGCGCCTAACCCCTCTCGTGTGGATCACCTTACCCCACTCATCAATCCCACACAGTTGAAAAACCCCTTTTGCAATAAATACCAACACCAAGTATTTTAATATCTTTCATGGCCCTGCTCCTTTTTTTAAAAATAGAAACTCTATGTTGGCGCATTATAACGCCCTCTTTAAGGAGGGGCACTTTTCATTAGGTTACTTAGCCACTGGGCCCGCAAGGTGGTATAGAAAACCTACACTTCTAATCGCACCCTCTTGTTACAAAAATCAAGTTAATTTTTTGTTAGCCAGCTTCCTAACTTCCAGATCAAAATGGAGCCCTTCTCGATCCACTTCGTCCTGAAGTGCTAATCGAACAAATTGTTCTTCTAGGTAATCCAGTCTCTTTGCTAATTTCGCCGCTTTTTTTAAACTCAAGCCTCTGCGATTATGTTCAAAGTCACAAAGATATTGGCGCAACAGCCCCAGCCGTTTTGCAAAAGTAGCTTGAGTCTCTTCTTCACATTCGCGAATAGACCACAACAAATTACCCAACGTTAATTTTTCGCTTGAGATTTTTTCTAATAAAGTAAGACTGTTTTCAGACGGCTTAATATTCATTTACCTCCACGATTTTAGCTATATGCACAAGACCACTGGTATCAATAAGCTAAATACCCGATACGCTTTATTCAATCTGATTGAACGTTAGCCTTGCCTTTTTCCTTATTAAAGGTTCGTCATAAAAGCCAGACAGCTTTTGAACTTCCGTAAATCCTGTATGCTTAACAAAATCTATCCACTTAAGGACAATATAAGCGGGCAAAGTTTGAAGCTGTCTTTCTGCCTGCTTGGTAATAGCAACCTCATAAGTTTTCATTCCCTTCACCTTCCCCAAACGTACCCCTTGTAAGTGGTACGCCAAGTAATTCAGTCCGCCAATACCTCCTTAAAAATTAGAACACGGATTGCTAAATTTCAAGGATACGAAGAACTGCATATCTTTCCAGAATCTAAGCCGGATTTAGAACTGCTAAGATAGTCGCTATACTCGGACCGAGGCAATGTGGCAAGACTACCTTAGCTTGGCACTACTTTAAAAGTCATGGTAGTCGAAGTGAGAATTATTTTGTTTGGAACACCCCACTGACCTTTTGCGCTTAAGCGACCCTTTATTGGCTTTAGAAAATCTACAAGGGCTAGCCGTTATCGATGAAATCCAACGTGTCCCCGATTTATTTCCGATTTTAAAGATGTTAGTGGATCAAGAAAATAGCGAGCGCCGTTATTTAATTCTGGGTAGTGCTTCTCGGAAATTAATCCAACAAAGTTCTGAATCATTGGCGGGCCGTATTCATTATATTGAATTAACTCCTTTTTCTTACGAGGAAAGTGATGCTGATCTTAATAAGCTTTGGGTGCGAGGCGGCTTCCCACGTTCCTACTTAGCTAAAAATGAAAAAGAAAGTTTTCGGTGGCGACTTGATTATATAAGGAGGTTTTTAGAACAAGATATCCCTAATCTAGGCATCACTATTCCCGTTGAAAATTCGCGCCGATTTTGGATGATGCTAGCCCATTATCATGGCCAATTATTTAATGCTTCCGAAATTAGAAACTCATTAAATCTTTCTTATCATACCGCCCAGCATTATTTAGACATTTTAACGGGCACCTTTATCGTGAGGCAATTGGTGCCCTGACACGCCAATATTGGAAAGCGACAGGTAAAATTAAAAAAGCTTTATTTTCGAGATTCTGGGGTTTTGCATGCACTAATGCACCTCATTGACCGGTCTGCCTTATTAGTTAATCCTAAAATTGGCGCCTCCTGGGAAGGATTTGCATTGGAGTCAGTGATTCGCCATCTTAATGTGGATGCTCAAGATTGTTATTTTTGGGCAACACACGGTAAGGTCGAATTAGATTTATTAATCGCAAAGGGAACTGAGCGAATAGGGTTTGAATTTAAATATTCAAAAACCCCCGCATTAACCAAATCAATGCAAATAGCTATGGATGATTTATCGTTGAAAAATTTAACAGTCATTTATCCGGGCGATAAAAAAGTTAGATTGACAAAAGATATTATTTGCCTTGGGTTGAAAGATTTTTTAACTTGATGGATTATCTATCGTTCTAACGAATTAACGCTCCTTTCTATTCAACCTTTCCTAACAAATCGAAGCTTTCTTGTAAGGTGGGTTGAGCGGGAAGGGGAAGTTTGAAGTGTTGATACGTTAGTTCGGTGGCGATGCGCCCGCGCGGGGTGCGAAGGATAAAACCTTCCTGAATTAAATAGGGTTCGATGACATCTTCAATGGTGCCGCGTTCTTCACTAATAGCGGCTGCAAGACTTTCAATACCTGCCGGTCCGCCCTGAAATTTTTTAATGATGATCTCTAATAATTTTCGATCCATAACGTCCAAACCACGGATATCCACATTTAATAAATCCAACGCTTTTTTGGCGATTGATTCATTAATCATTCCGTTTGCGCGCACTTCAGCGAAATCACGAACGCGGCGAAGAAGACGATTGGCGATACGCGGTGTGCCGCGAGATCGGTGGGCGATTTCACCCGCACCGTTTTCATCAATAACGACATTCAAAATATGCGCGGCTCGTTTGACGATGTGAGTAAGATCTGGAATGGGATAAAACTCCAATCGTTGCACAATCCCAAACCGATCACGCAAAGGCGATGTTAATAAGCCGGCGCGAGTGGTAGCGCCAACTAAGGTAAACGGCGGCAAATCCAATTTAATTGAACGCGCCGAAGGGCCTTCGCCGATAATAATGTCTAACTTAAAATCTTCAAGCGCCGGATAGAGCACTTCTTCAATGGCGGGATTTATACGATGAATTTCATCAATAAATAAAACATCATACGGCTCTAAATTCGTCAGCAATGCCGCTAAATCACCGGCTTTTTCCAATACGGGCCCCGACGTTTGCTTCAATCCCGCCTGCATTTCGTGCGCAATAATGTGGGCTAACGTCGTTTTACCCAATCCAGGAGGCCCGAAAATTAATACATGGTCCAAAGCTTCACGGCGGTTGGTCGCTGCACGAATAAAAATATCCATTTGCTCACGAACTGCCGCTTGTCCAATATAATCAGAAAGCCGTTTTGGCCGGATGGAGCCTTCAAGGTCCGGTTCGTTGGACTGCGCTGTAGCATCAATGAGACGGGTTTCTGTTTTTTCATCCATTTGAAAACTCCTCAGTGGATTATGGAGAGCCGAGTCGTGATTTCATTCGCAACATTTTAACATCATTTCTCGAAGGGACCACCAGATCCGGCATCCATAAACCCGGACCTTAATTGCTATTTCGGGAAGAGGGGTCTTTTTGTTTTTCTTCTAGGTCTGTAACCCTATAGGTAGAAAAAATGAGCTGGGATTAGGAGAATTTCTTTCAGAAGGCGAAAGTGAAGAGACCTCTATATCGTATCGTCTAGGCGTACGTGTATCTCAAGGAACTCTGTTCGTTCTTCTAATTTGTGAAGCTGCTCCTGAGCCGCATAAACAAGGTGTTGTTCAGAACTTTTATGCTCGATAGGCGCAGACTCTTTTTCTTCCTTTCAATTTCCGGCCTCTTGCTGGGTGATTTCGAGTTCAATCGCCCCCCCTCATCTGAAATGACCCGCTTGAGTAATTCAGACAATTTTTTTAACGTGGCAACTTTTTCTTCGCCGGTGGTTTCCGATTAAATTGTATTTTTTAATTGTTGAGTACCAAAAGGGCGTAATAGCATTGAGTAGAGGCATCATTTTTATCCGCTTCCAGTCTAATTCTATTACTGGAGCGCTCTTGGTCTTTGCTTTTTCCTCGGCAGGTGGAGAAATTTCTGATGAGAGGAAACCTCTTGAAGTACTTCATTGTGCCGTTGCGTTAATTGATCGAGGTAGAAAGGGGATTTGTTATATATAACGGCTGTATAGCTTTCATAAAGTTGTTGTTGTAATTCAAGGGAAATTTTATTATTTGTTCATTGTTGAATGATTCGGCGGACGTTTTTGCCTTGGATTTTTGGTATGGTCCTCTTGCTTTAAATTCGCGGCTTAAATAATGTATGTTTTCATCAGAGATAGAAGAAGGTGTGATTTCGATAAACTCGGCAATTTTAAGTTCGCCTAAGCCCGAATTTAGTGTTGCTTTTTCTATTCTTTTAATCACTTCATCTTTGATTTTTAAGTTTTTCTCTAGTTTTAATTGAATTTTGAGCTTTTTTAATACGTTTATTTCGCCTTGAGTTACTTTGTGTTCTTTTTCAGAAGAGCTCGGTAGATATAGGCTGAGATATTTTCCTTTAATTTTTGAATAATTTCATCAACTATATCGAGATTCACTAACTCGCCATGGCGTCGGGCTGCTGTATTAATGAGATCTTTAGGATCATAAAACGATTTGACGGATTACTAATCTGGAAAGTACGTTGGGGCAGTTGGTAAGCAGTTTCTTAAAAAACAACGTAGGCTTCTCTGTTGATTTTATCGAAATTTCCTATACTATTTTGGATAGGGGTAGGTTCAAAAGCTGCCTAAGGCGAATCTTTCGACTCATCACAAGATCGTCAGAAAGATCATCAATATTGAGTGTTTCTCCCATGAAAATAATGGAAAGTGAGATGGATTGATTGAGTTCTTTTAACTCTTGTAGAATAGCTGAAAGACCATCTAAAGAGTGGTTCCACAAAGGATCCGCTGCATATTCCTCAAAAGGCCAAATTTCCAACTTAATTTTTTGAGTTCGGTCCATAGTGCCCATAATTGAAAGAACCAAGTTTTCTTTGTTTCGGATTCTTTTCGAAGCTCCAATTCTGATAAAAAGGAAATGGGGCATATTACTGTCTCAGAAAGCTTAAGTCCCTCCGGGAATTGCATGCTCCAGTTTCGTGAAAATTTTAAGCTGGTAATAGGCATATTTTTTACTCTTAGGTTATTTTAAATATTCTCTATTGTATCCGGCTGACCTTAAAATTTTATTAGCAGTATATTCATGAAAATTGTCGTTGGATAAAATTAAGTGCCTAACACCATTTGTTTTAACGCCAACCGAATCAACGTTTCCGCTGAAAGGTCTGGTTTTTGGATTGCGTCGACGGCGCGTTTGGCTTCTTTGGGTTTGTAACCGAGGGCCATTAAGGCGCTGATGGCGTCTTTGGTCGGTTGGGTATTGGATGAGCGTGGTCCTTCTGGTAAAGGCGTATCGTTGGTGTGCCAGCGGTTTAATCCGTCTTTTGTTTCGATGACTAAGAGTTCGGCGGTTTTTCGCCCCACGCCGGGGATGCGTACGAGTTGGTCGATGTTTTGATTCAGAACGCAGTGGACAAATTCGTCTGGTCCGATGCCTGATAAAATAGCTAAAGCCAGTTTCGGTCCAACTCCGTTGACTTTGATCAGGGCGCGAAAAAGTCGCCGCTCGTGGTCGTTAAGAAAGCCATACAGCGTGTGAGCATCTTCGCGAACGATCAAATGAGTATGAAGCAGAATTTCTTCTTGGGGCTCCGGTAAGTTGTAAAAAGTTGACAAAGGAGCGGTGATTTCGTAACCGACGCCGGCGACTTCTAACAACAAATAAGGGGGTTGTTTTTTTACAATGATTCCCCGCAAATGGCCGATCATGTTGGTGTTCCTTTGGCTTGCGTTAATTTTTCGGACAGACGACTACTGGTTGCATGACATAACGCAACCGCTAAAGCGTCTGCGGCGTCTGGCAGTGGTGCTTTTTCTAATTGTAACAGTAAGTGGACCATGTGTTGAACTTGGGCTTTGGTAGCGGCGCCGTAACCGACGACCGCTTGTTTAATTTGGCGAGCGCTGTATTCGGCGACGGGCAAAGCGCAAGCTGCTGTTGCGACGAGGGCAGCACCGCGTGCTTGTCCAAGTTTTAAAGCAGATTGGTGATTCTGAAAGGTGAACACTTGTTCGATAGCGGCTTCGTAGGGGCGGTGAATTAGAATAACGTCGCGTAATTCTCGTTCGATTTTATGGAGGCGGAAATTCAAAGAATCATTGTCGGTTTTGATCTGACCAAAGGCAATGCAACCTTGCTTTGAGCCTTGTGACCAGATGATACCATAGCCGGTTATCCGAGACCCGGGGTCAATACCAATAATGATTCGTCTTGGGTTGTCCATTTTTTTGTAGCCCCAGGGCTGTCCAAGTTTCATAGGGGGATATGGCGTAGTCAGAGCGTTAGCTCCCTTCCCGCGAGCTGTCTTCTAAAGATTAAGCCATAAGCGAATAGCGTGATTGATTAACTCCGTTTCAGACTTTGCTAAAGAACCAATTTTCTCGCGAATTTTTGTTTTTTGGATAGCTGACATCTTGTCAATCATAATTTGCGATAGTTTTTTTATTCCATTTTGTTTATTAGGCTCAAGCGTAATGCGAAATAAGGAAGCGTCGATGCAAGCAGAAGTAATGGGGCAAATAACCACACTCCCATGAGTTGGATTAAATAGATCGGATTGAATAATAAGTGCTGGTCGGGGTTTCCCATAGTCTTTATTAACCACACAAATAACAATATTGCCTCGCTTCATTAATCTTCCCAATCACGTAAATCGAGATTATTTTCCCAATCTCGTTCTTCATTGCTGTAACCTTGGCTCGCCATAATAGACTGTCGTCGTGCCTCTTTAACCAAAAAACGATCGTCAACCTTGCCAAGATAATCTTGCAAAGCTTGGACAATAATCCAATTTTTACCTCTATGAAGCACTGAAGCCGCTCGGTCAAGTTGATCTTTTAACGCAGGCGGCAGTCGAATGCTGGTGATCATTGATCTTGCCATATATTAAAATTCCTCGATTGCAATACAGAGTATTGCAAATACGTCGCGATTCGTCAACCCAAATCCGCGTTAGAATAAATATTTTGAACGTCGTCTAAATCTTCTAACATCTCGGTCAAGCGTAGCATTCGTTCGGCATTGTCTTTATCCAATTTCACTTCCATTGAAGCAAGCAGGGTGATTTCAGCATGAGCAGGTGAGAGATCGGCAGCTTTCATCGCTTGATGTACAGCGTCGAAATGTTCCGGTGTTGTGGTGAGATCGATGCTGCCATCATCATTGGCCGTGACATCTTCGGCACCCGCATCCAATGCAAGCTCCATGATTTTTTCCTCATCGCTGTCGGGCAGGAAAGTGATCAGGCCGCGTTGTTTGAAAAGATAAGCGACAGAACCTTCTGTGCTCAAGTTGCCACCGCATTTGCTAAACGCATGACGCACGTCGGACACGGTGCGGTTCTTGTTATCAGTTAAACAGTCCAGCATCACGGCCACGCCACCAGGTCCATAACCTTCGTAGCGGACTTCCACTAAATTATCGCCAGCCCCGCTGCCCGCACCGCGTTTAATTGCGCGTGTAATGGTGTCTTTTGGCATGTTGGCGGCGAAAGCTTTGTCGACGGCGCCACGTAGACGCGGGTTGGAATCGATATACTCTCCGCCAAGGCGCGCCGCTACGGTAATTTCACGAATTAATTTGGTGAATACTTTGCCACGCTTGGCATCTTGGCGTGCTTTAATGTGTTTAATGTTCGCCCATTTGCTGTGTCCGGCCATTGTGGTACCTATTTTTATTTCCGATGCTTACTTACCTTCAATCCCAACGTCTCCAACTGGAGAGTTTCAACCTGCGCGGGCGCATTAGTTAAGGGGCATTGCGCTGTTTGTGTTTTGGGGAAAGCAATCACATCACGGATGGAAGAAGCGCCGGTCATAATGGCGACTAGCCGATCCAGTCCGAAGGCAATACCGCCGAGCGGTGGACTGCCAAATTGCAGCGCCGTTAACAAGTGGCCAAATTGCGCTTCAGCCATTTCTTTTGAAATGCCGAGTACCTTCAAAACAGCGTATTGCATACCAATATCATTAATACGAATCGACCCCCCGCCAATTTCGCTGCCGTTTAATACCATGTCATAAGCGCGAGACAAAGCATCCCCTGGGTTGGCTATTACTTTTTCAGGGTCGGTCTCTTGCAAAGCGGTAAAGGGATGATGCAGCGCCTGCCAATCGCCAACATCTTCGCGGTCAAACATCGGGAAATCTACTACCCATACCGGTTTCCATTGCCCTTCATACAAATTGAGATCGGCACAGAGACGATCACGGAGCGCTCCCAACGATTCGTTGACAATTTTTGCCTTATCGGCCCCAAAAAATAAAATATCGCCACTTTGCGCTTTCGTGCGTTTGAGTATTGCAACGATCACGTTTTCGGGTAAGAATTTTAAAATCGGCGAATGCAATCCCTCCATCCCATTATCAATATTTTCGACCTTAATATAAGCAAGGCCTTTCGCGCCATAAATTCCAAGAAATTGAGTATAATCATCGATCGTCTTTCGGCTTAATGCAGCGCCCTTCGGAAACCGCAGAACCGCAATGCGGCCATGCGGATTATTAGCGGGTTCTTTGAAGACTTTAAATTCAACCGACTTCATTAAATCAGTGACGTCCACTAGCGTTAGTGGGTTGCGAAGATCGGGACGGTCAGTACCATAGGTTTTTATTGCTTCGGCATAAGTGATTCGAGAAAACGGGTCGGGTAATTGCACATTTAAAAAAGTGGAAAACAAATGACGGATCATGGTTTCTATTAATTGCTGAATATCTTTCTCTTCGACAAAGGACATTTCCAAGTCGAGTTGAGTAAATTCAGGCTGGCGATCAGCGCGTAAATCTTCATCGCGAAAACAGCGCACAATTTGATAATAACGGTCAAAACCAGCCGCCATGAGGATTTCTTTAAAAATTTGCGGCGATTGCGGTAAAGCAAAAAATTGGCCAGGATGAGTGCGGCTGGGAACCAAATAATCGCGTGCGCCTTCGGGCGTGGACTTCGTTAACATGGGTGTTTCAATATCGAGGAACCCGCGTTCGTCCAAAAAGCGACGTATTTCGCGAATTATATAAGATCTCATTTTAAGACGCTGAGCCACCTCCGGACGCCGCAAATCCAAATAACGAAACTTGAGACGCACTTCTTCGCTAACTTCTTGATATTCATCGATCTTGAAAGGCAACGGTTTCGATTTATTTAGAAGCGTAATATCAAAGGCCGCTATTTCTACTTCACCTGAGGGGATACGAGGATTGACGGTCCCGTCGGGACGCTTGCGCACCTTCCCAGTCACTTTGATAACGTATTCATTTCGCAAGCTTTCGGTAACCTTAAAAACAGTCGACTCCGTTGGATTACAGACGACTTGAACGAAATCTTGCCTATCGCGTAAGTCAATGAAAATTAAACCGCCATGGTCTCGCCGTCGGTGGACCCAACCACAGAGCGTAATGGTTTGACCAATTAATGAAGAATCGACTTTATCAGCGTAATGTGTGCGCATACCTTTCTCGATGAGTGAGAAATAGCTTTGAATAGTAACGAGAGTTGTTGAGCGGATCAAGTGAGGGTTTTTCCAGGGTATCAGATTTCGTTAATAATTCGGCAGTATACTTTTAATCCTTGGCAATCCAATAGTAGAAAAAAGAGAAATAAATGAGTAGAGATTCTCGAGAAATGAACGATATAAATAAGACTTTTTCTTTCCTTTTAGAATGGAGACGGGAGAGTTAACAAAAATGTGAAGGGGAGAAGTTTAAAGCCTTTGCTAAGCTTAAAAGCGTCGAAATATGTTTTGAATTTGTTCGCTGGTTAAGGAACGTTTGCATCGATTTTCCTGGTCGATTGCCGATTGAAGTGATTGCCCTCCGGTATTTTGATTTTTTAGGCGTTTTTATTCAGCGCCTGAAGAAAAGAATCAGGAAGAAAAAACGATGGTTGGGCCGGAAGGACTCTTAGCTACTAAAGAAATCCAAACCATGATGGAGTATTCGATAGATTTTGTTAAAGATGGAAAATCGGATAAAACCCCTATTCCTCTTCCAAGACTTATTTTGATGAATCTGAAAGAGGAGGAAATAAAAAATATTATTGATCGAATCAATAATAAATACCCGATAATTTTGGATTCCACGGTGTTGAATGCTGTTGTTTCGTCGGACAACCGTTATTCTTATCCGCTTATTTTGTTTTCCTGACTTCGAGAGTACGGTGATTAACGGACGAAGATATTAAACAGCGGCCGCAGCTTGATCCAGAATATATTTTGTCTCTAATGTTAAATCATTTAACTTCCGATATGAATTTATCTGGAAATACCCATTGATGGGGACAGTGCGTCTAGAAATATTCCTTTCTGAAAAGATGATTCGAAAAGTAGCCCATCGAATCAAAGAGTGTCCCCTTCAAAATGAAAAATTATAGCGTATGGTGGAATTTATCGGGATGGGTAAAAACCTAAATTTGCCTCTGATTTTTAATAAAAAAGAAACTGAGAACATTTATTTAGCGCTTTTATTTAACTCTTTGGGAAATTTATACCGTGCCGAAATAGATCGAAAGAAAGAGGTGTCTGAAAATATAATAAATAACGTAAAGGGAGGTGGCCACTTATGGAAAAGGTATAGTTTTCTTCTTGAGGAAATTAAGGGGATGATAAAAGCTTTGTTTGGATTTATCCAAGAAAATTTGGTAGAACTCGAAAAAACAACCGTAGATGACGGCGATTGCAAAAACTTACTTTACCCTATCTACACCCTTATTGCTCTGGTCTCTTTTTTTCTGGAAAGCCGAAGACCGGTGGTTTAAAAAAATTATCAGTGCGTTTTTTAAAACGCGCTTTGATGTGGAAGATCGCGAGTGTTTTTTCCTATCTTCTGTCAATATGATTTAAATGCACCCGAGCGGAGAATTTATACAGAAAGCTTAGCGAAATTTTTAGATTTTATTTTTATTTTACTAGGAGCAGACGAAAATAAATTTCCTACGATTTTCTTATAAAACAGTGTGAATATTTTATCAATTGTGGCGAGACTAACATCGCGCGACGTCTTTTTGAGGTTGTTATAAAACAATTCTACGCCGCTCAAGGAAAATCGTCTGACCTTGAGGAAAAAGAAGAGTTAGGTAGTCAAAAATTTTATTACAACTAGTATGAGCGCTTTTACAATCATTGTGTTGAAATGGCTTTTAGAGAAGGGCCTCCTCGAACTGCCATTTTGGAGGTGATTAAACAGGGAGGGCCGTCTTCGGATGTGACCGCAACTTGGTCAACTACCGATGGACTTAATCAAAATCCGAAATTTATGTAATGGCTCGGCGAGTGGATACAGATTTCCAGACGCGGAAATGAAAAAAATGGCTGTTAGAATCATTTAATAAAATCACCAAAATTAAGTTAAATAAGGAAGGTAGAATTCAGGGGAAAGATTCTTAGGGATTCCATCTTTTTATAGATAATGCATCGCAAACGCTATTCACACAAATCAGTAAAATTTAAGGGGTAAGTATGTTCTCTAATGATTTGTACCCCTATTTCGACCCTAAACAAAAGCGGATTTGGATTTATTCTAACGAGAATAACTTACCGAAACCGAAGAAAAAATCCAACTTGTGCCTGAAACCATTCAGAAATCTGAGAAAATAGTTGAATGTCAAGCTAACCCACTATCCGTTTTTATTATTATGTTTTTATTATTATTATAAGTCCTACGCTACTAGCGCCTAAAATTAAAAAAGGTCTAAGGAAAAATTCATCAAAAAGACTCTCTAAAAAAACACAGAGTCGTATGGCATGGGAGAAGGTTCAGAAACGAAAGCAAGAAGAAAAAGCTAAATCTAAGAATAAAATAAACAAATAAACAAATAAACAAATAAACAAATAAAACCTATGTCCTCGACCCTAAATAAGAAAGAAAAAAGAGTGGACCAATCACTAGTACTCCGTCAAAAAGTTTTTCCGATGAAAAAATGACCAAACTGCTTTCCTAAATGAAGATCTTTTAGCGATTCCAAAAGAATATGAAACGCAAGGAGATGATAGCTCGGAGGATGAAAAGGGAGAGACCGCTCTTTCGTAAATACCTTCAAAGAAGAACGAAAATTCACGGAGAACGTCCATAACTTTATTTTGGGGAGATAATTAAGAACCAAACTTTAGAAGCACAAGGTAGTCAGCAACGAATTTTACCATGTTAATCAAATAGCTTGTGATATAGGATCCCTTGGATTAAGAAAATATACGGCAAAAGCCACACTAAAATAAAGATGAAAATCCCCGCGCCCAATAATCACGCATAGGGGTGGATCATGCTGCCGACAATCAAGGCAATGGTTGCAACGATGAAAAAACGTGAATAATGAGAATAAGCATAAACACTTTAAACCAATACGGTTTAACCAGACGGAAAGAAGCGATCAATCCGACCCACGGGGTGTTGTTTTTATCAACGATCAAAGGGATGGTGAGAATAGTAAACAGATACACGAAAATCGCCACGATACTTCCGAGAATATTAACCACACCCCATAATGACCTACAGCGGTCGCGATAGGCGGCAAATGGACGATATAATTCACAATAGTGGCGAAAAAGTGATCAGTAGCATTCCCAGCATTACCGGGAGGGTTTTACGAAAATGCTGATAGCCGCTGCGAGGGCTTGACCGCTTCGCCCCGGGCCCGGCTAATGGCTGTCATCACCGTCCCGGTAAAGAAGGGGCAATCACAATGCTTTAAACGGAGAGCATTTCTGGATCAATGTGGAACAGACGGACGATTATTTGAGTAATTAAAGAGGTGATGCCGATGAAAATAGCAATGGCCCAAATCGACCATTTGCTTCCACTGACTAAATCCTAGGCCTCGTAAAGGAGATCGCTAATAGCAACACGATGATTCGATTGAGGTGAGCTTTCCATGGTACTTCCCTTTTTGGATAGGGCAATTCTTGGCAATGACTTTATTGTAGCAGATAGGACTGCGTCATTTTTACCGCCATAGTTTTCATCGAGAAGAAGGGGCTTCGTTAAAAAGCAGGTAGATAAGACCGAATTTGGCTTCCCGGAAGATATTAACTATTTGATTTTTATTTATTTTTTCTAGCGTCTTCGTTTTCGCCGGTAGTGATACCATATCCGGCGAAGGCTGAAAAAAGAGTTATTATCCCAACAATAAATAATAAAACAATTGTCGAAAGCATCAATCTGGACCTCCTTTATACAATCCAAAGAACATGAATATTAAACCGGTAATCAAAATCCCTCCAAATGATAACATGACGATCAGATGTCGTGTCTGTCCAGTGGCTAATGAAGCCACCCGCAACGCTTGCTGTGATTAAATTAACCCCTAATTTTCTAGAATCTTTTTTAAACAGGCTCGATATAGATGATAGAGTACTTTTTTCATTGCTCGATGATAGGCTTTTTTCATTTTGAGGTAATACAGGGTTTAGAAAAAGCTAGCGCACCGGCGATTTGGTTGTTGGGGTTACTACCCAAAGCGAGATGATCATCCTGAAAGCTTCTTCAATCGTGACCGGGAGGTCGATGACATTTTTTTCGGGGTGATCATAAGAAAACCCGAGGTCGGATTAGGGGTGGTGGACACAAATACCGCTAAGGCGTCGTCTTCGAAGGGAGGCTTTGGAAATTATTGGAAGTCACAAAAGCAATACTCCTAAATCCTTTGCGGGGATATTCAATAAGAACAACCTTACGAAACGATTCCTTGGGGTTGAAAAGGCATAGGTAACTTGTTTAACAGCGGTATAGATGCTACGCACAAGAGGGATACGAGCGGGGATGCGTTCCCACCAACCGATTAGGTAACAGCCCACAAAATTGGTAACCAAAAGACCGGTCAGAAAAATAATGATGATTGTGAAAACTAATCCCACGCCGGGTATTTTATGACCAAACAGTTGTTCGAGTCGATAGTGATACGGCAGCAGTTTCAGCGTCCCATCGAGAAGATCAACAAGAAAGCGAATAACAATAAACGTCACCCAAATCGGCAGCCAAACGAGCAGACCAGCGATAAGGTAACGCCGGATAAAATATCTATCTTTAGTTTTTATTCGCTTTCTTGGTCTTTCGTGGCGACCTCTTTTTTATTTCCCTTACTTTTTCAGGCTTCGAAGTCGTCTCGGGTTTCGGTTTATTACCTTTATCACGAAAATCCGTTAAATACCACCCGGTGCCCTGCAATTTGAAACCAGCCGGAGAGATGAGACGTTTCAAGGCAGGCTCACGACAGGTCGGGCAGTCAGTCGCTGGCGAGTCATTAATTTTTTGAATAGCCTCCGTTTGCTGGCCGCATTTTTCGCATTGATATTCGTAAATTGGCATTGGACTAATCCTCTATGGATAAAAAGAGCAATCTCATTTTAGTTATTTTTAACGATGATGCTAGCATGAACTCACCTTTTTTTCATATGGTTACCTGCAAGTCCAGCGATTTGCATTTTAAATTTGGTGATCCCGCCGCGTAGGCGGGAGTCCAGGTGCACCTTTAGCGCGCAGCGCACGTAGTGCGCTGCGTCTGCGGCTGCGTGAGCGATAGATTGGATAACTCTAAACAGTAAGATAATTAATAGGCTCTTCATTAGAAACGACCGCTTCTTCATGAGAGTCACGAGAGGACGGGTACGAGAAAATAGAAAGAGATAAATAGCCCTTAATTTGATTGACCGTCTCTGCCGTTTTAGTGAGGAAGTCTTTAGCTTGCCTGTGAAGCCACCCAAATAGCTCAAACTGGCCCCAACGGCAAAAATGGCTGCAACGGGTTGTAAGGGACAGCATTAGGACTCTGCTGGGTGACGTGCGTGAGAAAAGATAACATGGAAGTAAAAATACCCAGCCCTTGTTGGCAACTTTCGAGCGTATTGGCAGCAATAACGGCTACCCAGATCTTAAAATGCTGCTGAGTAGGGCTCCTTGAGTCTAATGGGAGATTCTCAAGGCGAGATGTGGGGTTAGTTTCTTGATTTTGACCTCGTCTACATAGCCATTGAAAAAATGGATGACCTTTTTGCGAAACCCACTGGCTACATTCTGATTTCGTAAATAACAATCGATGTCTGTGATTATTTGCGTGAAGATTAGGGTGACGGTGGACGCAGCCGTTAAAAAATAAGCCACCAGCAGTTTCCATCCACTTAAAGGAGGAGGGCTGAGTGCATTAAAGTCATGTTTACAGGCCGTTGAAATTCGGCAGGTTATTTTTAATATTTGATCAATAGCACCTTTTTGCAAAAAGAAAAAAATAGAAGCGGTGTGAGTACAAAATGCCAGCAAATTATGCGGAGTTGTCAAGCAGATCTTTAATATTTCAGAAATCGATGATTTTCCCAGCTTTACTCGCAAATAAAGTTCCGGCCACCATTTTTCTCCCCTTTTGAATTTACGTTCCCGGGTAATTGAGAGTTTAGAAAGAGCAATGGTGGTGGCGAAAACCTGCATAGGAATATAACGAGGTAAAGACATGTCTTCTTCCCCGCCAATAAGTTTCTGCAGAACGTGATTCACCGATAAAACATAGCTCATAAAAGGTAGAATAGCTTGTAGGTGTCTGAAAATTATTGCCCTTGGCCACACACCCCCCCGAGCATACCTTCCATGTGGGAATGAATGTCGATGAATACATGAGTGAGATTTGTATTTTCTGGTTGTTTTTTCCAATACAATAATAGATTCGTTGTTGTTGCGTTTGAAGGTCATTATTACAAGCCTCTAACTCATCTTAAGTTATAAATGCAAGCTTATGGTTAGGGTATTCCCTATTAACAAGGGTTTTTAAAGTTTTACGTAACTCATTAATGTCAGTGATTTCTTTTTTAAAATCTTCTTTTAATTGATCATCATTAAAATAAAATCAAATTTCTTTGCTTTGATTAACTTCCTCTTGCAATCTAATTTCAAAGTTAAAAATATAGAGGCAATCACTAAGAAATTGGTTAATTCTTGGGTGGGGACTGTGGCTTTTCTTCGTGACGTGAGGAGATACGGTTGAAATAAAAGAACCTGTTGTACCGAGCGCGAACATTAAAATGGCAACGCCTTCAATAACCGGATTCTCTAATTCAATTAATTTCAAAAATTGTATAAGGAAAAATATGTTACTAAAAAGCGATTGGATCAAAGAAGCGGGCAGGGATAGTTTCCTTAAAAAACTGTAAAAGTGATTAAGAGGTAGCAACCTTACGACTCTCGATGAGAGGAGTAGTTTCAATAAATTCTAATCCCGGAATAGGCAACAAAATTTCTGAATCGCTGTTTCTATCGGAAGACATAAAATACCTCTTTTATTTTTGGTTTCGGGGTCATTATAGAGATTAATTATTAAGGAATTCTTAAAATAAATAATTACTGCTTCACACTCTCCGTACACGAAGGAAAGCGATGAATTTATCTTCTGAGCAGGCGGAATTAATGGAAAGGTTTGTTTTAATTGAAGCAATTGATTAT
>NZ_CAJRAM010000073.1 GCF_907164965.1 Coxiella endosymbiont of Ornithodoros maritimus | reverse complement strand
TTCAGAATTAAAGAGCTTTTATGAGGGGCTCGTTAAAAAAGGGAAAAAGAAAATGGTAGCGTTTGTAGCACTAATACGAAAAATTATTGTTATCGCCAATGCCAGATTAAAAAAATTTGAACAGAAAAAATCGCTAACTGCGGTATCACTGTGAAGCTGTGAATAAGGTGTGTAAAATGACTATTTATTATCCAGTTTTCAAACTTGCTCACAGCAATTCAAACATAGTTGATCCAGCGCACCAAAGGTGCACTGGGACGAGTGGGCTTTTAGTTTTTAGCACTTTTGGGAATGATAGACGAGGGACAAGTAGTACTACAATGAAACAATGGGTTAAGATGATAAATGGTATCGTTATTGATAAACGCGGCTTTCGGTTAGGCGTCGGGATGGTGATCATGAACAGGCAAGGGGAGCTATTGTGGGGGCGCCGGGGGTAGGTAATCCTGACGCTTGGCAATTCCTCAAGGCGGATTGTTACCCAACGAAACCTTGCGTAAGGCATTGAGATTCCAATCGGGGGCTAGATGAAGAAGTGGGACTGAGTCCTCATGACATTATTTACCTTCATGAGACACGTCAGTGGATAAGCTATCGACTGACCATAAAATTTCCCCGTCCCAAGCATCGCAGGCCGGTATGTATCGGACAGCGGCAAAAATGGTTTTTATTACAACTTACTGGAAAGGGTGACACCATCTCTTTGGATCATTGTTCGCAGCCGGAATTTGATCAATGGCGCTGGGTTGATTATTGGTATCTGGTGGACCACGTCGTTGAGTTTAAGCGAGACGTTTATCAGAAAGTATTAACCGAATTTGCGGAGTGTATTCGATAATATGAATATGCTGAAAATCCTTCGCCAAATCACGCAAGAAGTTAACGCTGCTCCCAATTTAGAGGAAGCGCTTAAGCTAGTGGTTGTTCGCTTGTGCGAAGCGTTGCCGCTCGATGCCTGTAGCCTTTTTATTTGCGATGACGTCCAGGGTGAATATGTATTAATGGCAACCCAAGGATTAAACAGCAAACAAGTGGGTAAACTACGCCTTAAATTCGGTGAGGGATTAATTGGACTGGTGGGTGAACGCGAGGAGCCGATCAACCTGGCTGATGCACCCCTTCATCCTGCCTATAAACACCGTCCCGAATTAGGGGAAGAAGACTATCACGGCTTTTTAGGGATTCCTATCATCGAGCAAGGTGAATTGTTGGGAATATTGGTGATCCAACAGTTAGAAAGCCATCATTTCGCGGAAGAGGAAGAGGCTTTTTGCGTAACCTTAGCTATTCATTTAGCTGCTGAAATTGCCCATGCGCGCGCCAAAGGCGCGCTGGAAAAATTGGGAGCACGAAAGCGTCGTCCTAGAAAAACGGAAACTGTTTTATACGGTGTGCCCGGTTCGTCAGGAGTCGCGATCGGCACAGCAATGATTGTTTACCCGCCGGCGGATTTAGACGCTGTGCCCGATCAAGAAATTACGGATATTGAAGCTGAAGTTTCTGATTTTGAAGCCGCGCTTGCTGCGGTGCGTGATGAAATTCAAACGTTGCAAGCGCGCGCAAAAAACTCCTTAAGTGTTGCCGAAAATGCGCTCTTTGATGCTTATCTTCGTCTCTTGGATAGTTGCACTTTTATTAATGAAGTGATCCATGAAATTAAAGAAGGACAATGGGCCCAGGGCGCGTTAAAACGCATTATCAAAAAACATGTATTGCATTTTGAATCCTTGGAAGACCCTTATTTGCGTGAGCGGGCAGCGGATTTTCGCGATTTAGGCCGACGCATCCTCGCTCATTTGCAGTTTAGTGAGCAAGAAGAATTAGAGTATCCTAAAAACACTATTTTAGTGGGTGAAGAAGTGACTGCCACATCACTCATTGAAGTACCTCGGGATCGTTTACGCGGCGTGATATCTGGAGCCGGGTCAAGCAACTCACACATGGCGATTTTAGCGCGCGCATTAGGGCTGCCAGCCGTGATGGGTGTTCGCGGTACACCCCTTTTCAAATTGGGTGAGCAGGAAATTATTGTTGACGGGTATAACGGGCAAATTTATTTATCACCCTCGGCCGAGATTAAAAAAGAATTTAAAGCGCTAGTCGAAGAAGAACAACAATTAGATGAAGAATTACAAGCGTTGCGTGAATTACCGGCTAAAACAAAGGATGGACACGCGCTGGCGCTCTATGTGAATACGGGACTTGCCATTGAGGGGGGCTTGTCATTAAGCGTGGGCGCCGAAGGCGTTGGCTTATATCGAACGGAAATGCCCTTTATGATCCGCGATCGATTTCCCAGCGAAGAAGAGCAACGCATTATGTATCGGCAATTATTAAATACTTTTGCGCCGCGGCCTGTTATTATGCGCACGCTCGATATCGGTGGCGATAAAACACTTCCTTATTTTTCAATGGAGGAGGATAACCCTTTTTTGGGATGGCGTGGTATTCGAGTGACTTTGGATCATCCCGAAATTTTTTTACAACAAGTGCGCGCGATGTTGCATGCCAGTGAAGGGCTAAATAATTTATCGATATTATTACCGATGATCACTTCGATTAATGAAGTGGAAACAGCCACCCGCATGATTAATCAAGCGCACGATGAATTAATTGAAGAAGGTATCAATGTGGAGCTACCTTCTGTGGGATTGATGATTGAAGTACCTGCGACTGTGTATCAGGCTTTTGAATTAGCGAAGCGTGTGGATTTTCTATCGGTTGGCAGTAATGATTTGATTCAATATTTATTAGCGGTCGATCGAAATAATCCTCGGGTGGCCAACCTTTATGACGGATTGCATCCGGCCGTTTTACAAGCTTTAAAAATCGTGGTGAAAGCCGGCCACCGCGCGGGCAAACCTGTAAGTATCTGCGGTGAAATGGCCGGCGATCCGTTAGCGGTTATTCTTTTATTAGCGATGGGGTTTGACACATTAAGTATGAACGCCCGAATACTGCCTCGTGTTAAATGGGTGATTCGTAATTTTGAGATGGCACATGCTAAAGAATTGTTGGATGAAGCGTTAAAAATGGATGATCCGAAAGACATCCGCTTACTGATGGAGCATACACTGGAAGAAGCTGGTTTAGGCGGTTTAATTCGCGCCGGACGGTAAGCGCTTTTAGAAAATAGCTGTTTCTCCCTGCTCTGTGATAGCATAATGACCCATGCTTTATTATCCACACATCGATCCCATGGCCTTTCGTCTTGGCCCGCTTAAAGTTCATTGGTATGGGCTCATGTACCTTGTTGGATTTGCAATGGCCTGGGGGCTTGCGTTATACCGCGCGCGAGATCCAAAACGTCATTGGACTGCCCAGCAAGTTGGCGATTTAATTTTTTATGGCGCTTTAGGGCTTATTATCGGCGGGCGGCTAGGGTACATGCTTTTCTATGATTTTTCCAATTTTATTGCCAATCCGTTAGTACTTTTTCAAGTGTGGCGCGGTGGAATGTCGTTTCATGGGGGTCTTATCGGCGTTATTATTACGACTTGGATTTTCAGTCGGCGAACTTACAAACGCTGGATGGATGTTACTGATTTTCTCGTCCCATTAGTGCCCCTGGGCTTGTCAGCAGGTCGTATCGGTAATTTCATTAACGGGGAACTGTGGGGGCGTGTGACAACGGTTCCCTGGGGTATGGTGTTTCCCAATGCAGGACCCTTGCCGCGGCATCCTTCCCAACTTTATGAATTTTTGCTGGAAGGGATGCTTTTATTTATTGTAATATGGTGGTTTTCTGCTAAGCTTCGGCCCCGGTTTGCGGTATCGTCTTTATTCTTGTTATGTTACGGATTATTCCGCTTTACTGTGGAATTTTTTCGACAACCGGATCCGCAACTCGGATTTGTTGCACTTGGTTGGCTGACTAAGGGGCAGGAATTATCACTGCCGATGATTATCATCGGTGGTTTTGCCTTATGGTGGGCTTATCAACACAAGAAGCGTTAAAATGATTAAACAATTTATACTTTTAGTATTACTTTCCTTAGCCGCCATTTTTTTCAGAATCGAATTGAGTTACGTTTTGGATGGACTGGTATATATTCACAATTACATTGCCAGGACGCTTCATCTGATTTTTTCTGATGATCCAGCCGGTCGCTTGATTCAGAATATGGTTTCATTATTAATTATCCCCGTTGTCGCTGGTTTTGTTGTAGCAACTGCTTTTTGGTTAATTAAACGAATGGTGATGCCGCATATGATGGCCGTTATTTGGGTTTTATGGCTAATTTTATTAACGACTATGGTTGGCGCAAACGCATATCTCGCTTCGGCCGTGAAAGCCTCTCCACGAGTGTCCACTATGGCGGTGGGTCGATGAAAGAATATCTTAATTTTTTGCAATTTATCCTTGATCATGGAGTCGCTAAAACGGACCGGACCGGAATAGGAACAAAAAGCGTTTTTGGCTACGAAATGCGCTTTAATCTACGTGAAGGTTTTCCGTTAGTTACCACTAAGAAAATTCATTTGAAAAGTGTTATTTATGAATTGTTATGGTTTTTACGAGGCGACACGAATATTCAGTTTTTAAATGACAATGGCGTGACCATTTGGGATGAATGGGCCGATGAAAACGGCGATTTAGGCCCGATTTATGGCAAACAATGGCGTCGTTGGCAATGTACGGATGGTTCCACCGTCGATCAGGCGCAAGGATTAATTCATGAAATAAAAATGCATCCCGATTCACGACGTTTAATTGTCAGCGCCTGGAATGTCGGTGAACTTGATCAAATGGCATTGCCACCCTGTCATTTACTTTTTCAATTTTATGTGGCGGATGGTTTTCTTTCTTGTAAATTAACTCAGCGTTCAGCCGACGCTTTTTTAGGTGTGCCGTTTAATATTGCTTCTTATTCACTTTTAACTCACTTGATCGCGCGACAATGCAATTTAAAAGCGGGTGAATTTATTTGGTCTGGCGGAGATTGTCATATTTATAATACCCATCAAGACCAAGTAAGCACCCAATTGTCGCGCGAGCCACGTACTTTACCCCAATTAATCATCAACCGTGATCCTCCATCCTTATGGAATTATGATTTTAACGATTTTTCCATCGTGAATTATCATCCATATTCCACTATTGAAGCGCCGGTTGCGGTGTAGGCGTTTTAAATACCTTTTTTTAAGGTGATTTTTTTAGCAGTGCGAAATACAAGTTTTTTACGGCGTCTTCGACAGGGTTTTCATCTTTCTTCTTAAGAACAGTTGGCTTGTAACGCGTATACGACGACGTTTTGATTATGGATAATTCTTGGTCGTGAAGCTTTATCTTGATGTTGAGGTACCTCATTGATGGTTAAGGTGGAGAGAATTTTCATGGCATAAGCAGACCCGCGTTCTTTTATTAAACTCTCGCCTACTTTTTTTGGCTAGGGCGAGAAGGTCTTCTTGAGGAATTTTTTCAGTAGGGCATACTGCCTTGGATTTTAAGATAAGTTTAACTTCAGTCTGTCGTTTCTGATTTTTGAAGTGATCCAAATAATTTGGAATAAAATAATGAAGGAGATTAATGGTGGCCGTATCTATATTGCATGGGAGATAACGCTTCTTTTAGAAAATCAAATGCTAATTCCTTATCAACGGTGAGATATAAATTAATGCAAATTTCAATAGTGTCCTTATGTTTTAAATTTAATATTCTTTGGACTCGACTCCACAGAATTTGTTCAGCATCGATATTTAAATAATGAGGAATCCCTTCAAAATATTCTCTAATGAGACGGTCGTTTCTTCTAATTAACAGCAATTCTAACAAATCTAAAAAATTTATTTGATTACTCATTGCTATAACCTATTTTTTAAATAATTTATATTTATTTTTTTAATATTTTGCTATAAAAGGAGGGTAGCGCAAGAGGAAATTCTGAAAGAAATCTTAAAAATTTATAACATTTTGTAACAGTCTTCGCAAAAGTAGCCTGTATGAAGCGCAGTGAAATACGGGGATGATAGACGAGATCATTATTTTCCCGTATTCTGCTTTGGTCTATACGTATATGGCCCCAGGGTTGTTGTCAACAATCAGTTTTGACGAAAAGAACGTATATGCGGCTTCAC
>NZ_CAJRAM010000072.1 GCF_907164965.1 Coxiella endosymbiont of Ornithodoros maritimus | reverse complement strand
TTGCTTCAATTAAAACAAACCTTTCCATTAATTCCGCCTGCCCAGAAGATAAATTCATCGCTTTCCTTCGTGTACGGAGTCCTGCAGAAAATTTCTAAGTAAATTTAATAATAATTTAACACATCCGTAGTAAAATTTTATTACTAAGTGAATTATTAAAAATTAAAGAGGTATTTATGAGTCGAAATGTATATGAGCTGCCTAGGGTAGGATTCTTCAGCAAGATTTTTGGCTCATTCTGTTGTTGTGGTTCTAATGAGGAGGCCAGCCAACCTCTCAATGAAAATCAGAAAAGTTATAATGATTCGCAAATGAATTCGAATGAGGACACTTTCCCAGCTTTTTGGGGTAGCTAAGTACGATCGTTCTGTTTGGAGTGATAATAGTGTAATTGATGAATACAATAATGGGTATTGGAGTTTTGATGGAAAGTAACGAAAAGACATTCAAAATAAAAATATGCAGCCTCACCCTAAATGCATTAACGCAAAGATCAGCAATGCAATGGCGATGAGGATTTCGAAGATGATAAATGGTTTTCCACCGATGACCTCGTAACCGACAGCGATTTTTTTCACGTAACGGCCGCTCCACACCATTAATGCAGGCAACAAGGTAAGTAAAATGACACATAAAACGCCGGCGTAATTTAAACTTGCAATGAAAACGCCTGGATAGAACAGAATGACTAAAAGCGGTGGGGCTAGGGTTAATGCAACCAATAACCAGCGGCCACTTTTTTCTTTTTTAATTTTCAAACCATCCGCCATAAAATCCGATAAGCACAAAGAAACCCCAAGAAAAGAAGTCGCGATACAAATAGAAGTAAAAAAGTGGATTAATCCTTTCACAAGGTCGCCATTTACGTGAGCAGATAAAGTATTACTCAATTTACTCACGGCGTCGGTGGAAGTAGCCATGTGAATTAAACCATTAGCTCCATAGCTTCCGAGCGTTCCGTTGACAACAAAAGTCCACAATAAATATAAAATCAAGGGAATCAGGTTGCCGATGGCAATCGTTAATCGCAAAACATTGACTTGGCTTTTCAAATAACTTCGCAAAGTAGGTACAATAATGGCGTAACCGAATGAAGTGATGATCACCATGACGGCACCGGATAAGAGCGCTAAATGGCCGCCGGAAAGTTTGCCTACATCGATGTGCGGCGAAATAAATAAGACCAGTAAAAAATAAACTGCTAATTTCGTTGACATCAAACCGCGGTTGACCAAATCCACGGCGCGCACCCCATAAATCAAAACCGCTCCTAAAGTCACAATGAATAAAATCGAATCCAGCCACGTCGGTGTGGGGATATTAATCAATGACAACAAATTGTGAATTAAATCAGTCCCGCCAGAGATGTAGGCAGCTAATAGCGTATATAACAACAATAAATAGCTGATCCAGGTGATTAACTGACCCGCCTTGCCCAGCGTTATTCGCGCCATTGAAATGAGATTCGTATTTTCCGGCAGCCATAAATTAGCTTCTAAAATGTAAAAAGCGGCTAACGCCGTGATTAGCCAAGCACAAAAAAATAATAAAATGGAGTGATAATAACCACCGGCAGCGATTGCGATGGGCAAAGCCAACATGCCTCCCCCAACCGACGTGCCGATAATTAATAAAATAGCGCCAAAAACTTTTCCGCAAGTCGTTCCAGCTTTCGGGGATTGAACCTCATTGACGAGTGAAACGTCTTGAGATTCATCGAAGAGGATATTTGAGGGTTCCATAAATCACCTAAATTTTAATATCTCACAAAACTAATGCTTAAACACCTGAAGACCTTGTAATATCATTAAAGCTTGATATAGCTGATAATCGGTTTTCGCCAATTGCAGTTGGGTTTGTGATAAATTTTTCTCTTCTTCGGTCGTTCCGGGATTTGCCTTAGCGGAAGGAACGCCGTCATTGGGCAAATGATTTTGGAAATCAGCTTCATCCAATGTTAACTGTGATTTAGGAGGCGTAATACTGAATTCCGGAACCGAAACATTCGGTATAATGCCTTCGGCCTGAATTTCGCGGCCTGCTGGGGTGTAATACAAGGCGGTCGTTAGTTTAATCGCGTCATTTTCCCCAATGGGTAAAACGGTTTGGACCGACCCTTTCCCAAAGCTGGGCGTTCCCATGATAATAGCGCGTTTGTAATCCTGAAGAGCGCCAGCCACAATTTCTGAAGCAGAGGCCGATCCGCCGTTGATCAGTACAACCATCGGTGTGTGGGGAATGAGATCGCCAGCCGTAGCTTTAATTTGAATATCGGCGCCCGGAACGCGTCCTTTTGTATAAACGATGAGGTCGTTATAGCGGTGCATCTTACTCGCATCAAGGAAACTGTCTGCCACTTGGGCACTGACATCGAGTAGGCCACCGGGATTATTACGCAGATCAAGGACTAAAGCTTTCAAAAGGCCTTGTGATTCTTTTTTCAATTTATCAATCGCATCACGCAACTGGTTTTCCACTGGCCCTTGGAAGAAAGTGACTCGGACATAACCGTAACCGGGTTCTAAAGTTTTGCTTTTTACACTAAGCAAATGAATGGGTTCACGTTGAATCGAAAAAATTAAAGGCTTATTCGCACTTTTTCGTAAAACCGTTAACTTGACGGTGGTCTGTTTTTTGCCTTTAATTCGGTTCACCGCTTCCGGAAGACTCATGTTTTGAACTAATTGGTCGTCAATTTTAACAATATAATCGTTGGGTTGGATGCCTGCGCGTGCGGCGGGGGAATCTTCCAGCGGGCTAATGACTTTTAAAAGACCCCCTTTGGAGAGGGTGAGCTCGATGCCAACGCCCACAAACTCTCCAGAGACGGTGGTTTTCAATTCTTTCAAGTCGTTGTTGTCGAGATAGCTGGAGTGGGGGTCGAGGTTGGCTATCATGCCGCTAATTGCGCTGTCGAGTAATTTTTTATTACTCACATTTTTAATGTAATACTGATGGACCAATGCAATGGCCGTCACAAAACGTTCGACGTCTTTTCTGGAGAGCTTATCGCTTTTGTCTTCCGCCGGAGTGGAAATCAGCATTTTTAGTAAAAAAGGAGAAGAAAAAGCGAACACCGTGGTGAATCCCGGACTGATGAAGGCAGCAAGCGCGATAGCTATAATCTTTCTTTTTAGGCTCATTGATTCTCTCCTCTATGACACCACAGGGTTGGATTTAGCGGCTTAACATTATGACGAATAGCAAAATAAAGCGCTGGGCTTTTCGTAACCGCCGCTTTGACCAACTGTAGCGACCAAATCACCCTTCTGGACCATGTCACCGGGTTTTTTATACAAATTATGATTTCGACCGTATAGTGTCATATAAGCATGTCCATGGTTGATAATCAATAACAAACCATAGCCGGGGAACCACTTTGCAAAAACGACTTTGTCACTAGCAACTGCATAAACAGGCTGATCCTCCGCCGCTCTTATCAAAATGCCATCCCATTTTAATTCACTCTGGTCAATAGGGATTCCAAAATAAGGCAAAACGGAGCCTTCGGTGGGCCAGCTTAATTTGCCTTTTAAAGCGGCAAAATCTTGCTTCATGATGGCTTTGATCTGATGTTGTTTTTGAAGATTTTGAAGAATGTGCGTTTGGGCCTGAATTGAAGTTTGATTTTGGCGCAAGCGGGCAAGCGTAGATTGTAAATTGTGAATAGCAGATAGCTGATCTTTACTGAGATAATGATAATACATAAGAAGATGGTTGGCGCGCTGTGCATCGTTTTGGCTCAGAATGAGCTTGAGATAAGGCTCTCGACCATTATATCTAAGCAGCTCGAAGATAGTCGGCAAGTTCGGCGCGTTCTGTTACAGGTTTGGCTTGATAAGTGGTTTGATCGTGATGTAACTTTTCAAGGAGTTGCGATTCTTTTTTTAGAGTGGCTTCGCTTTTTTGTAATTGAAGTCGTGTACGTCCTGAAGCAATTTTTGCAGTTTTTAATCTTTTCAAAAAAATCTTCGTTTGTTTTTTCTTTTGAGAGTATCGCTTTTAGGGTTTCAATTTTGTGATTAATTTGTTTGAGGTCGGTGGGAGTGGCGGCAAATGCTTCGGGTAGAATCATCATTGAAACCGTCATTCCATCATTCGTCCTCCCGCGGCTTGTCTACGGAATCCAAGAAATATCCGAGTGCGACGTTTCTCTGGGTCCCACAGACAAGCCGCGGGAGGACGAGCCGTGCAGAAATTGGAATACGAATGAGAAGACAATCCATGCGATGGAAAATAATAATAAAACACGCAAAATCCTTTGCATAAGTTACTTCAGCGTAATCAAGATACGCCCTGTCATTTCCCTTGGTTTTTTAAGGCCCATCAGGTAAAGCAGTGTAGGGGCCACGTCGTCCAATGCACCCACTTCTTTACAAAACTCGGCCTCCCTCCCTACGTAAATTAATGGTACCAAATTACTCGTGTGGGCTGTATGGGGCTGGTTAGTTTTTTCATCAAACATTTTTTCGGCGTTGCCGTGATCAGCGGTGATTAACGCTTCCCCGCCAACGGATTGAAGGGCAGTAATTATCCGTTTTAGACAATCATCAATCACCTGAATGGCTTCTCTCGTGGCCGTTTCATTGCCCGTGTGTCCAACCATATCAGGATTGGCAAAATTACAAACGATAAAGTCGTAATCATCGTTTTCAATGATTTCCACTAATTTATTAGTCATCTCAACCGCACTCATTTCAGGTTGAAGATCATAAGTAGCTACCCTCGGGGAGGGGATTAACAGTCGATCTTCGCCGCTAAAAGGGACTTCTTGTCCGCCGTTTAGAAAATAAGTGACATGGGCGTATTTTTCAGTTTCAGCAATGCGCAACTGACGATAGCCCCTCGCTGATAAATATTCACCCAAGGTATTGGGTAATTCCAATGGCGGGAAAGCCACGGCTGCATTGATGTCTTTAGCATAAGCAGTTAACGTGACGAACGCTGAAAGTTTGGGCCTTACTTGACGATTAAACGCCGTAAAGTGAGCACCCCAAAATGCGTAGGTGAGTTGCCGTGCACGGTCAACGCGAAAATTCATAAAAACAACGACATCATCATCTTCTATAATAACAGGCGTTTCGTTATTGCGGTGGATGGTGGTGGGGCTCACGAATTCATCGGTGTTACCTTGTTCATAAGCAAGCATCAAACCTTCTTTTGCCGTGGGTACATGAAGTTGAGCGACGCCTCGCGTTAATAAATCATACGCTTTTTTAGTTCTGTCCCAGCGTTTATCGCGATCCATGGCATAATAACGTCCAATGAGAGAAGCTATTTTTCCGTTGCCGTAAGCATGAAATTGACTTGTGATTTTTTCGATTGAAAGTAAAGCCGATTTTGGTGGTGTGTCGCGGCCATCGAGAATAGCGTGTAAATAAATTTTTTTAATACCGCGGCGATAAGCGAGTTCAAGCAGGGCAGCAATCTGATTATCTCGGCTGTGAACGCCGCCGGGGGAAAGCAAACCGAGAATATGAACGGCTTTGTTGAGTACTTTGGCTTTTTCAAGCGCTTCAATCATAACGGGATTTTCATAGAATTCTCCGGTGGAGATCGCCGCATCAATCCGTGTTAAATCCTGAGGCACTTTACGCCCCCCGCCAATATGGAGATGGCCTACTTCTGAATTTCCCATCTGCCCATCTGGTAATCCCACCGCCTTGCCGGAGGCTTCCAATAGTGTGTGAGGATAATGGCGAAATAGTTTATCTAATGTCGGTGTGTTGGCTTTTTTGATGGCATTATGCGTGATTTCATCACTTTCACCAAAGCCGTCGAGGATAATCAGCACCATGGGTTTTGGGTTTTGGTTATCGGTTTGTGTCATCGGGAAATCTTAAATTAGAATAGCTAAAAAAGATTATCATTCTATAGGGAATAGAAGCTTATTTCGAGAGTCCGATCTTAAGATTTATTTAAGTCGCCTACCTTATACTGCTTGTACCATTTTAACCATTTAGTTGAAAAATCGGAGCACAAATGCGATTCAATAGTGCTGCTAAGGCGGATCAGCACACGAGTAAAGGGAAGTCGTTTTATTTAAAAAGCTTATCTTCGAGAGATTATTTTCAGTTTGAAAAGAAATTAGAGGCGCAATTGAAGCGGGATTCGGAGTAGGATCGAAAAAAATGGAACTCAGATTGCAGGATAGCTTTGGTAAAGAACGAGTTTTACGTAATATTAGTCATTCCTATACGGCTAATCTTCAAAAAGGCAGGAGAATGGCATTGTTTGATTTTTTCCAGCGGTGCGAACAAATATTCTTTGGGTCCCAATCGTTCCATTGTTAGCATGCATGCAAATGAGAACTTATTGACAGCCGCGTTGTATGAAGGGATCGAAGATGAGTCGCATGATTTTTTCTTAAAGCCAACGTCGGATAACTCTATTGCTATTTTGAATCAGCAGGAAAAATATTCCAATATTTGTATATTCAATACGTTAGATGCTTCTTTCGATTTCGATCATTTTAAAAAGCGTTTTTTCACTCTCGCCCATACAATCGCGCTGTCTTATGACGAGCTGTCTGTGTTGTGTTGCCTGCAAAGTTCAAGAATTTCTTTTTCAGAGTTAACCATGTTGCGCCGATTATTACCTCGCCTATCCAGTGATATAAATGTTCGATTTTATCAAAATCTCAAAAACCAATTACCCAAAATTACTAAACTAATTAATGATTAATAGTTGTCAGAAGTTAGAGTGCAAACCGATAAAGCTTATGCATTAGAAAGTAACTTGTTATTGCCCGTTGATCAAAGAGCTTTAATTAAGGATTGGGCGTCGAAAAAAGCAGCGTATTGAAACATTATTTGTTAGCAATTCCGAATCATTAATTGCCTACGATAACGAAAACATCATTGTAAATAGTCCAATAGCGTATGGTTCTTATGAAGATGCCTATGAGAGTTTAGGCCAATAATTTCAAACGAATAAAGCGGAAGAAAAAAACCCGCCAATGAAATTTCCTGCTTGGAAATAGATTTGGATGATGAAGAAAAAATTGACAGTGATGAGGATTTTTTTGAGCCCGAAGAGAAATCCGTCTCCGAATCTATCAAAAAAATTGCTGATAAGATCAGAGAGCCCGATGCAGCGCAATTAATTACTTTTTATAAGTTACTTAAACTAAACGAAGATCAAGCGAAACCTAAACGGTGCGTTGGTAACGAATCATTGCCAAGGTTTTTTCGTCGCTCTTCCTCGCTCGGCGAAACTAAAAATAAAAAAATAGTTTAGCAAAGAGAGTGATTAATTTGCTTCGAGAAGCTTCTGAATTTACCTCTAACCTAGCATTGGTATATGCCGGCCTCACGATTTAAATCGGCCAACATGGGTTGGCTGGATGAATCACGCAAGGTTGATGCTTATCAGGCTATCGGCTTCACCGAGCCACCGCATGAATTAGCCTCATCAACCTCAGGTTTTACCTTAACGTCCTTAACATCACATTGCCGCGTTTACTAATCCGCGACAAGACCTCCTTATTCTCACTCGCGTGTTGTGGAGGAACTAACCCAATAAACACCAACAACTTGCCAGAAACAGATGAAATTGATGAATGTCCCTCCCCGTTCGCATAAACCGGCAGCGCCGTTAAATCCCCCC
>NZ_CAJRAM010000071.1 GCF_907164965.1 Coxiella endosymbiont of Ornithodoros maritimus | reverse complement strand
CTTCAATTAAAACAAACCTTTCCATTAATTCCGCCTGCTCAGAAGATAAATTCATCGCTTTCCTTCGTGTATGGAGATCCCTCACAGAACGAAATCCTCATTAATATTTTTAATATTTTATTAAAACTTAAGTGGATAAACTAAATTTAATAAAGCTTCATCAATCCAAATTTTTTAAACGAGGTAAGATCATGCCGACTAATGAAACGATTCTACTTTTAGGTGAAGTGGAAGAAAAAAAGACGAAAGCAAAGAAGTTAATAAAGCTTACCAAACTTTCAATCGAGAACATTTTATTGAGATTTCACCATCGACCTCTGATAATGTCTGGTTAAATCTCATTAGAACTGGTGATACTGAGGAGCTGATTCATCGAATCAACGAAGAAGCTTTGCCGGGAGTGCTCTCGAAAACAGACGGCAAATAATGGTCGCTGTTCCATTATTTGATTACAACTGGCAATTACAAAGCTATTTTGCGGCTCGTTGATTTATTTCCATTGCCCATCTTGAATGCGGAAGTAAACGGACATACATCATTGGATATCGCGCTTTTAACAGGACAACGGCGTATTGCGATTTGCTTGTATTTAGTGGGGTTTCAAGCCAGCCCCTCGTTATGCAATCATAATTACCTAGCAAACCTCGGAATCAGAGAAAGCAGCGAGTCGATATGCGTGGCGCTTTCATTTTGGGCTATTGTGAATTGATGGAACGGTTTGCTGAAAAAATTAGTGAGTCACACCTCTCCTTTTTGCGAAAGGTTTAAAGAAGTGTTAGTTCATCTAGCCCATCAACTCGATAATTTTAAAGCGCTAGATTGTCTTAAAAACCAAAAGATATTAATAAAGCTACACTCTTACCTGCCATGAGCTGGAATAAATGGGGCAAAAGCCAACAGCCTATTTGAACGAGCAGCTAGAATCACCAACAGCTATTATGCAAGCAGCATTGCAAAAAGAATCATCCCAGCCATTGGGAGTAGTAATTCCTCTGTTATCGGCTTTCAAAAAGAAAAAGTCTTTATCACGGCTTAATGAATTAAGCACCACTGATCGAGATCTTTTTTTTTCGCAGCTTGATCTTGATTGCTGGCAGCAACTGACTTAAGCTGCTCTATCCTATTTTCTGACAACGACATCGTTATTGCCTGGAGAATCTGAATTGTGTTTGTCGTTGCCTTCTTTCCACGACGCTCCCACTTTAGAATCTCGAATAAGAATATTCAAAAATGAAAATGAATTAGAAATTAAAAGCGAGCATGGAAGTGAATTTCTCTTTGAAGAGATTAGGAAATGTTTTAATGCTCATTGTATTCCTACATGGCTAGTTACTTTCTCTAAAGAGGTTTTAGGCAGGAAAGATAATGTGTCACGCCTACCCAATGGGCTTCCTTAACCATCTCAGCGCTTTTCTCGATCTGAAAGAAACCATAAGATTAAAAATGACGAATAAAAATTTAGGTCGACGCTTAACAACCGGGCTCCTATTTTCTACCTCCTTCGATCTTGGACGTCAAAAAGAGGAACTCGAATTAGCAGAGTAAGCATTGGATCACACTATTAAGAAAAGAAGTTTGTTTTAAAAAATTATCTTGCAACTGGAAAAGATTGGAATAGAATTGATAATTTTTGCAATAACAGGTTTCTGTTCTTTTTGGCTCGAATATTCTATTTCCCATTCCCCAGAAGATTCTGATAGGAGAACAATCTTAATTTCTCTCTTCTTTTACGATATTTTTTCTATAATAGCAATGAATTATGTAAATTGTCGCGCGCAATTTTCTGTCTAACAATCTCAGATCTTGAAACGAAAGTAATCTCTCTTACTTCAAGTCAATTTGAATAGCGATATTCACGAAAGCATGAATCCCTGCGAGCCCTTTTATGATGATTAACAAGAAAATCCTCACATTCTTGCAGAAGTAAAGACAACATTACAAACTCTGAATGAAAGAATACGTCAATTAGAGGTTGACTTTTCAAAAAACGAGGCGCAACCTTTTGGGAAATGTTGAATCAAATAATTCCATAAATTCAATAGCAACTTCCTTTTTAAAATTTTAAAAATTTACGGTTAAATTTGACGCTATGAAACAACAAACTTCTTCTTATGGGACATGGCGATCGCCGATTAGTGCTGAAAGGGCAGCGGCTTCATCGCGGGTTTTAATGGACGTTGAGTTTTACGATGGTTCCATTTATTGGTTAGAACGTCGGCCTGAAGAAAGCGGGCGTCAGGTCGTGTTGTGTCTTTCATCGGCGGGTGATATTCAGGCTGTGACGCCGGGCGGGGTCAATGTGCGAACGCGGGTGCATGAGTATGGAGGTGGGGATTATCGGGTGCATCGAAAGATGATTTTTTTTGCCAATGACGCAGATCAACGTTGGTATCGTTGTACTCCAAGAGAGAATCCACAACCGTTGACACCGGAGCCATCCCAGCCTCGAGGGTTGCGGTATGCGGATGCGGTAATAACACCGGACGAGGAATGGCTGATTGCCGTGCGAGAATCGCATGGAAAAATGGTTGATAATGAATTGGTGGCAATCCCAACCGACGGAAGCCAACGCGTTAAAGTTTTAGCGCAAGGTTACCATTTTTATGCTGCACCGTGCCTTAATCCCAGCGGAACTAAAATGGCATGGTTTTGTTGGAATCAGCCGCAAATGCCGTGGGATGGTACCGAGCTTTGGATGGCGGATCTCACGAGCATGCTTGAATTAACTAATGCGCATAAAATTTTGGGGGGAGTGGGAGAGTTTGTTTCTCAGCCGCAGTTTAGTCCCGAAGGGACGCTTTATTTTCTCTCCGATAGCAGTGGTTTTGGAAATATTTATTGTTATGAGGATGGCAAAGTAAAATCGATATGCCCTTTAAATGCCGAGTGTGATTCTCCGCCATGGGTGTTTAAGCTCAAAACCTATGATTTTCTGGATAAGAATCGCTTGGCAGCTATTGTCAATCATAAGGGAAAACAAACGTTGGGCGTGATAGAAGACGGTCGCTATACAGCATTTGATTTGCCGTTTACTTCTTTTGCGCCCACCTTAGCGGTACAACGTGATCAGGTTATTTTTATTGGTGCGGCTTCTGATCGATTTCCCGCTGTCGTTTGTTATGATATTAAAAATAAACGCACGGAAATTTTATATGAAAGCGCCCCGTTAACCATCGATAAAAAATACCTCTCATACCCTGAAGCGATTGAGTTTCCGACAGATGAGGGGAAAACTGCCTACGGTTTTTATTATCCGCCATGCAACGGAGATTATCAGCCGCCAGAAAACGAAAAACCGCCGTTAATTGTTATTAGTCATGGCGGTCCTACCTCGTCAACTTCAACTGCGCTTGATTTGAAAAATCAATTTTGGACAAGCCGCGGATTTTCGGTGTTAGACGTTAATTATGGTGGAAGCACGGGTTACGGAAAAGCTTATCGCGAGCGCTTAAAAGGACAGTGGGGAGTGGTGGACGTTGCTGATTGTGTTAATGGCGCTAAATATTTAGTGAAAATAGGAAAAGCAGATTCCAAACGTTTGATCATTCGCGGCGGGAGCGCGGGTGGATTTACTGTTTTTTCTGCGTTGATTTTTTACGATGTTTTTTCGGCAGGGTCAAGTTACTTTGGGGTGTCGGATTTAGAAAGTTTTGCAAGTGATACTCATAAATTTGAATCCCATTATTTAGAAACCCTTGTAGGCAAATATCCTGAACAAAAATCGCTTTACGATGCGCGTTCACCGATTAATCATGCCGACCGTTTGTCGTCTCCGATTATTTTTTTGCAGGGATTGGAAGATAAAGTTGTTCTGCCGGCGCAGGCGGAAGTTATGATTGCTAAAATGAAGGAAAGAGGTTTGCGTTATGCTTATGTTGTTTTTGAAGATGAGCAACATGGTTTTCGTAATGCTAAAAATATTAAAACTGCGCTTGAATCAGAATTGTATTTCTTTGGGAAGCTTTTTAATTTTGAGCCATCGGAGTCTTTGCCAGCCGTGAAAATTTTTAATTGAGAAATTAGCACAAATGGAAAAATGCTTTATCAAAAAAGGATTGAAGCAAATTAATAAAGTCTAATCCGTCCTTTCCGCGCAGGTACCTAGAGCTCAACTTAAGGGGGCGAGGTAAAGAGGGAATATCAAGTAGTTGAAAAAATGTCTGTCGTTTCCGTGCGTAGGCTGCCTACCGACAGACAAAGAATCGA
>NZ_CAJRAM010000070.1 GCF_907164965.1 Coxiella endosymbiont of Ornithodoros maritimus | reverse complement strand
TCCTGGCTAAAAGGCTAAGAAAAACACCGATGGTGCTTTTCTTAGCCTTTTAGCCAGGATCCTCCCGACTCGGCCGTGAAGGTTTTGTATGCTTCAATTAATACAGCAGATGCCCCCGCGGGAGGACGACGGGTTTTTAAGTTTTTCACGCTTCACCACGGGTGGGTAATGATAGAGGCCCCTTGTGTTAAGAAGCTTTGAAAGGAACAAGGTGAATGAAAGAGAAGCATCAACTTTACAGCCATTAGGGGTTTATGCTTAAGTTGACGCCTAGGCGTCCCCGCGGGAATATTCAAAATTTAGGTTTAATTACTCTCTTATCGTTTAATTTGAGATTTTTTTGATATTGATCCCGAAAATGGCGGGATTTTCCAGGTAAACATAATGATCATATTGGTAAGTAGTCAGATAATCACCTAGGGGCAGGGCGAGTAAGCGATTGCAGGTGCTGTAAGGCGTGCCGACCGCTGGTTTTTTTGCAGTATATTGACAATGGCTTTGCGCATCTTGGTAATAATAGCCGTCTAGGTAAGCTTCTGTGGCATGTAAAAATAAAGTTTCAACGCAGCCCGTTTTTTTACTACAAATTTGGGGTGTGACGCTGCGAACTTTATTGGCAGCTTTGTTTTTGCTGCAAGTGATTTTTTTAAAAATAGTGCTCCCGTAAGAAAAGTGATCTCGATACAAAAGTCCCAAGTGAGACACATTCAGTTCTGATCCGATGACGTCTTTGATATTTTTCTTGTTCATTGTCCATTGTTTTACGTCTCGGATAATTTCAATGACCGAGAGTGTTGGAATTTGATTAATTAATTTGAGATTAGGTTGATAGTGCACGGTGCCTTTTGAGTCAACACTTTTTTTGACAAACGTTTCTTTTGGAACATAAGCAACACTGACTATTTCTGGCGAAAAAGTATGAAAGGGAGTAGGGTATTTATTTTTAAATCGATGATACATGGCAAGTCCATCGGCATTCCGAATAATGCGTACATTTTCTCCAATGAGATTTGGTTTTACTTGATAAGCGAACCATTTTTGTCGATTGATAAGGGCGCTAGTTTTTCGAGCGTACGATGAAAAAACGCCTTTGTTGGTGACATCCTTTAGCAAGCCACTTGCTTGATTGACGGGGTTAAAATCGCTGCTTATAAAATTATTGCGATTGTAATAGCGAATGGCTATTGGTATGTGCCGCGCCGTATTAGATAGCGAGAATATTTTTTTCGTAATCATTAATATTCCTAACATTAATTAATGCCAGGGCAGTTTGAACCCACGTTTGACAATCGAATTGATCCGTACGATAGAGGGGATCTTGCTGAATATGAGCACAGCCGGTTTGGTGAGGGTACACCAATCTCCTTCACCTTCAGCCCCTTTCGCATTATAAGGGCGATTTTTAAAGTAATCTCCGGCTTTTTTGACCAATGTATTTAAATTGTCAACGTTTTGCAATTTTTGATTAATTCAGCTACTTCAGTGTGTGCGGTATGAGTGACTTGATAGTAGTCATAAGGGATGGCCGTAAAATACGGATTCACCCTTTTTAAGGGGCTGGCATTCACTTTCGCATTCAACGTTTTGGAGGTATAACCATGCACCAGAACGTCGTCGCCTGGAACCTTTTCAGAGGAAGCGCGCCAAGCCGTGATAAGCAGCGCAATAGTAATAAGCAATAAAAAAAGAACAATTTTTTTCATAGGATTGTCAAAAATTGTACCATGCTCACGTCTCCCAAAAAGCTGCAACTAATCCCTCCCCTCTCGGAGGGGTAGGTTTGGAGGTTAAATGTTAACTTTTGACTCTTGTGTTCAAAATTTGTAAAATCTCTATCGAGTAAAAAAGAGAAAATCTATGTCCCGTCGCGAGCGTGAGTCCAAAGTAGAGCCCAATTATCACCGTTTCCAATTATCACCGTTTCTTCGAAGAGCAAAAACTCGAAGAAAAAAAGAGTCTCTGTCAGAAGCTTCCTCAGCCTGGATGCTTCCAAGTAATCGCCTCATAGAAGAAATATTGAGTGCTCCCGACACCAAAGCCGAAGCCGAGATAAAACCGGTGCTTATTTATAATTTTCCAGAGGAGGAAGCAAAGTTGGTTGAGGAGGGGCTTGTTGATTGAAGCCATATTAAAAAGGCTTAGAAATGAAATCACCTTCCTGTTTAAGCTTTATTTCTGACAGTTATTGTTGAGAGCGATCTCGAGCTTTTTTGTTCGTTGCTGACGCAACAAATGCTGGACATGGGGAAGTTAATCACGTCCGGGAATGAAAAAGGAAATACAGAAGGGTGTCAAAAATTTAAAGCCGGGTTAGAAGATATTCTTTTTTCCTTAAATCGGTTGGGTAACGGTGCTCTTAAAGCCTCTTGTGTATGCGACTTTGTGAAATCCATCAAAAGAGGTCTAAAAGCCTTAAACCACTGCGGTTCGGGTAAGTAAGAGGGAACGTCGTTGATAAACCAGCAAATAAAATTTATACTTTCTGGCGATTATCTGGAAGGATTAAAACAAGTGTTACAAAGATGGATAGAAGGGAGTCTGGAAAAGATCGGCTTCGATATCAATCCATTAATAAATGTTTCTGGCGGCATGCAGCAACATTTAGCTGAGATGGGCGCTGTTTTGGTGATGCAGCGACTCCCCACAATCCCGCTCCCGTTATTGGCTGGGAAAGACCACTTTCTACCCGCCTTGTATCGCGAATCTTTCTGCCAATAACCATCTCTCGGATTATATTCAACCTTTGTTTTGCTCCCTCTTTAGTAGGAAAATTGACCCCGTCAAAGCTTTTCAGGAAATGACTTATAACAAATTGTCTCGTATGGTGGATGAGTATAATGAAAAGCTTTCAGCGGAAAAGACGGACATAGAAATTATTGAAGCGTAGCAAGCGCTTATGGAAAAAATAGGCCTTATTATTTATAACGCTGAAATAAGTGATTTCGTGACAGTTGATGATGCGACAACAGCATTAACGCTAAAACTACTACCGAAAGATTCAATCGGCAAGCTCTGTCTCGATTTATTCCGTAAGAAATGTCCAGAAGAAAAAGAAAACCCAGCATAATTATTAGAAAACAAGCTGGATCAATATCTTAATAAATTTGATTTGGCCGAAAACGACGATAGCTTCCCTTCCACGTTAAGTGAACTTATTAATATATACCCCGATAGCCTTGCGGTTCTTTATCAGTGGTTAACCAACCATTGCGAGGAGTTCAACAAATTTTTTGATGAGAGTGATCAAGAAGACCCAAGGTATCTAAGGTTTCTAAGGCGTTTTGAAGCGTTCTTTGCTGTTCTGGTTGGGAGGATTCCGACACTGGATTGTTATTCATGTACTATCTCATTATCCTATCCACTGCTGTTCAATCCAAATCGATAGTGAATTTAATTTCTAAGCACTTTGTATATCTGCGAACAGGATCTGTCTTGTTGGCTCTTGTGCTGCCCAATGAAAATTTTCCTCATTTGCCTAGTATTTTTAATTTTTTACGCATACGGACATGGTGCTGATTTTTTCAATTCTTTCATTCGTAGAATTATATACGGGAGGCTGCGCACTGAGTTCAGGGATTGTTTTTCTGGTTTTTTTTATAGATAAAGGTGCTGGAAGTCTTGCGAATACGACAACGCTATCTCTTTTAATCGCAACAGGAGCAATTAATCACCTGTGCGATATCTTGATCAGCGATTATACTTCGGAAGAAGGATACGACTTAGTCAAGTCTTTATCTCCAGGGCAGGCTCCATTTTCAGTCGGAGATTATGGATTACGCAACACTATCGATTATCTACTGGCTACAGTTAGCCCAGACCATTTAAAAAAATTATTGGCACTGTGGAATTAGGTGGCTTAGTTTAGTTGATTACTCTTTTGTTTATTGCTTATGCGGAGCTGACAGAGAGTGTTGCCCCACACCTAAATTACTAACCCGTTTCAGACAACTTCGTTATTTCAAGAGTTCGTTTCCCGATGTAGAAATTAAGAGCTTATTGAGTTATCACTTGTATCAAACAGGACTCGTTGGCAAAGTCAAAGTCCCCGCTTGGGTATGGGGCTGGTCAAAACTCCAATACTGCCCTGGAATTAGAGGCGCTTTTCTGTTCTATGGGCTACGAGAGCTTCTCAGTTATCGATACGATTTCCATATTTCTTAAAAAGAATTTGCTTGGTTTATCCTTATCGGAAGGAGGGAGAACGTGACTATACGATAGCCGAAAGGAGGACCTGCTGCCCGTTATTGATTATCATGTCAATCGTCGTTTTTTAAAACAATTTTGCACCTGCACCTGTAAGCGTTTGGGATTAGTTGTCTGGATGCTGCTATGTTTAGATGATCAGGTACTAGAATTTTTTAGTTATTTGAGTGCCGAGGCTTCGTGGGTAACCCCTGCGCTAGTTAATGAGTTGCAGAACTTCATTGTACATCAATTACTTGATCGAACAACCCCATCCTTAATACTACCCGCTTGCGATATTTGGGAAGACGCCGGAGGGGTCGAATTTCTTTTTAAGTTTAAAAGCGGGCTATTAAATCGACTTCTAAACAGTTCTTACATTCGGGCATGCATTCAAAAAACGCTGCTCAACAAAAAAGAAATAGCTTTAATCTTATATTAATACTCCTTGGTCCAAAAGCATTCTGCTGGCTCCTAAAGACTCAATGGGAGGATGGAAAAATATCATCCAAGAATTATTGAAAAATCTAGATGCGAAAAAAATAACCCCTCAACAAATATTTTCATCCGAAGAAAAAGCTGCAATCCTTAATTGGGAAGGTGAAAAGCAGCCGAACGACCCGACAGAAACGAAATGCCTTATGATTTAAGATGCTTTGTTTTCCTGCTTGCGGAGGTTTCAAAATTCAATTTTGTGAAATTTCTATCTCCTTTTGGGAGCGTGACCGTGGTCATCCTCTTTGCTGCTAGATTCAGTTGGTTTAAAGAATAACCCTAAAAAGTTGACAAAGAAGAGCTGTTGACACGAGTTCTTTTGGGTGAAGATTCTTCTTTTTTTCAGAAGAAATAACAGAACCCCCGAGAGGTGAAACAGGAGACGAAAATGGTATGGCGAGAGTAGGCGCAATGGCTTTGTTTGAACACGCATCCGTTTTTGGCCTCTCCTGAAATCGCATCGCAAGCCTCACGATCTCTTTTAAATTTTTAATTTCTTTAGTGAGTGCCGAGTTTTCTTTTTTTAGACGCTGAAACTGTGAATTTTCGTGTGTATAGTGTACTTATCTCTTGATTCTTTTAGTTAACTACTTGCTCAAGGTTTTTCAATTCCTGATTTAAATTGATGACTTTTCCACTTAAAGTAGCAGAACGCTTCTGTTCTTCGGTGAGTTGCTGTGTTAATTTTGCCTTTTCCTTTTCAAGGCCTGTGTTTTTTTCTTCGAGTCGCTGATAGTCATTGTTCAAACACTTAGATTCTTTGTACGCCTTACGTAGGAGGATGGTTATGTTCTAAAAATGATTACCGAGATGTGAAGGGCTGCCAGTTGACGTAGGACTTGTGTTCATAGGTGCAGGTCTAAAAGCCCATGTGAAGCCTGATGAAACCAACAAACGACGGTAAAAATTGAGGCGTACGAGATACTGGAGTCGTCATAAATGGAAGGAATTGAAGACTGTTCGCTTATTGGCCTGGAAAAAGTGGATGAAGAGGACGAAGGAGATGAAGAGGGCGCGCTGAGTGCGGCTAGTGCTGCTGCCGCCGTAAGTTAAATTAATCTTATATGACGCTACACATAATCGCGCCACCATTGCGCACAACGTTTGATAAGCGAATGATCTAAAAAAGAATTTAGTTAAAATTTTGTTATTAAGCATTGTATTTTTTTAAGATGATTTTATTTAAGGCCATGCAGGCGGAACCCCGGCGCGCTGAAAGCGCGCCGGGCACGTTTGCGCTGGATGATGGTGTTGCCTCAGAAGCCTTTAAAAATTTGGGTTAAATCGAGTATACTGACGAAACGATCCAACTAGCGTAAATGGTTACAATGGAACAACTACCTGAGTTTATTGCACGCCATTGGCTTTTAGCGGCCGCTTTTATTATTGCTTTGATTGCTTTACTTATCGTCGAGACGCGCAGTGAAGGGCTTAGTGGCAAATATCGGCTCACGCTGCAACAAGCGGTTCGCTTAATTAATAATGAGAAAGCGGTGATCGTCGATATTCGGGATGTGAACGCTTATAGCAAAGGGCACATCACGAATGCAATTAACATTCCTGCGACTGAATTAGACAAACACCCCCAACATCTGGAACAATATAAACAGCAGCCAATCATTCTTGTATGCGAAATGGGTCAAAAGTCAGGGCCTCTGAGAAACAAGCTGCACAAAAAGGGGTGTGAAAAAGTTTACCTCATGATCGGTGGTATGAATGCGTGGAACAGTACTAACATGCCCGTAGTGAAATAGTCATATGGCGAAAATTGAAATTTACACCACTGCTCGTTGCCCCTATTGCGTGAGAGCAAAAGCGCTTCTGGATCGCAAGGGCCTTGATTACATGGAAATCCACATTGATGAAGAGCCCGAAAAACGAGATGAAATGCTAAGCCGAAGTGAAGGACGGCGGACCGTGCCTCAAATATTCATCAACGGCCAAGGAATCGGCGGATTTGATGAATTATGGGAATTAGAACAAAGTAAAAAATTCGATGAATCATTAAAAAATAACGAGGAATTTTAATGGCTGAGCAAAATCAACCAACAAATATGCCAGATAATGGGCCGGAATTCGCTATTCAGCGTTTGTATATTAAAGATTTATCTTTTGAAGCGCCGCGTAGCCCGCAGGTTTTCTTAGAAGAATGGCAGCCTGAATTAAATATGGATCTTGCCACCAAAGTGAATAATTTGGGAGAGGATAATCACGAGGTTGTTCTAACTGTAACTGTCACAGTCACCATGAAAGAGAGCCACATCTTTTTGGCCGAAGTTCAGCAAGGAGGAATTTTCACCATAAAAAACTTTCCTAAAGAGGAAATACGACCGATGCTTGGCAGTTTTTGCCCGAATATTCTTTATCCGTACGCCCGCGAAGCGATCACCGATGTGGTTGTCCGCGGTGGATTTCCGCAGCTTTATCTCACGCCAGTGAACTTTGATGCCTTGTTTGAACAGAATGAGCAATCAGAGGAAGGGAATAGCGGTACGGAAGATCGCGTGCATTAACGCCTCTTCCTAACTCTCTTTTACAAACTCCCTTTTTCCCCTTAGGGGCTGGGGAGGGGGAAAAAGCATGGAACTTTTTAAACATCCTATTGCTATTCTTGGGGCCGGTTCGTGGGGGACCGCTCTCGCTTTAGTATTAGCACGCAAAGGCCAGAAAGTCCGCTTATGGTCGTATGAAAGCGATCACGCTGATGAAATGCAAGTGGAGCGCGTGAATAATCGTTATTTGCCCAATTATCCTTTTCCTGAAACACTTAAAGCGTATTGCGATTTGAAAGCCAGTCTCGAAGGAGTTATGGATATTTTAGTCGTGCTGCCTAGTTTTGCTTTTCATGAAGTTATTACCCGAATGAAACCGCTCATTGATGCCAAAAACCGCATTGCCTGGGGAACCAAAGGCTTGGCCAAAGGGAGTCGTTTATTGCACGAGGTGGTTGCAACGGAATTAGGTCAAGTGCCGATGGCAGTAATATCCGGCCCCAGTTTGGCCAGCGAAGTTGCTGCAAATCTCCCCGCTGCGGTGAGCTTAGCCAGCAATAACAGCCAGTTTTCAAAGGATTTAATCGAGCGGCTGCACGGCCAGCGTTTTCGCGTTTACAAAAACGATGACATGATCGGCGTTGAATTATGCGGGAGCGTGAAAAATATATTAGCCATTGCGACTGGAATCAGCGATGGCTTAAAATTAGGCTCTAATGCACGGGCTACGTTAATCACTCGTGGGCTAACAGAAATAGGACGTCTGGTTTCCGTCTTTGGTGGCAAACAAGAAACCCTCATGGGTCTTGCTGGCTTAGGAGATCTTGTCCTCACCTGCACCGATAATCAATCCCGCAACCGCCGTTTCGGCTTAGCCTTAGGCAAAGGCGTCGATAAAAAAGAAGCCCAACAAGCTATCGGGCAAACGATCGAAGGTCTTTATAATACTGATCAAGTGCATACCCTTGCTCAAAAACACGCTATTGAAATGCCACTCACCTTTCAAGTCCATCGTATCCTACACGAGGATTTGGACCCTAAACAGGCCGTCCAAGAATTCTTGGAGCGTTCGTCAAAGGCGGAGTGAATTTCATTGTAGCCCGTATATTAGCGAGATTGATACTGCGTTTTTCAGTTACCATCGGGATTCAAATTTGTTGAGAGTCAGGAAATTAAGTGCGAATTTCGGGTGGGGGTAAGCCGCGTGTCTCTGGGCCAAATAAAAAACATCGGAAGAACGATAATGCACATCAGAGTAAATCGTTTTACCCTTTGTGGTACAGGCCAAAATGCGGTGTTCGGCGAATAGGTTTTTAAACGCTTCAAAGTGATATCATAGTGGATGATCGTCGCCCATTCATGATAATCCAAACCGGCCCGTTGCAAGCATTTTTCATCCAGCAAAATTCGAGCGGATGAGTTAAATGCAACGATGCGCCGATTTGCACATAAGCGAATAATATTTCCTATATTGCTCGGAATTTCGGGTTTAAAAATGGCGTTGTGAAACATGCTCCTATCTTAAGCTGAACCACTTGCTTTTTGAACGCTCCCCTAGCTGTGGTCTCCCAGAATTAGAGCTCCTACAGGCGCTTCATTCAATCTATGGTATACTCCTGCGATATCGAGTTGTCAAAAAATTGCCTTTATAACCGGTGCTTCTAGCGGGATTGGGCGCGTCTTTTTTGTGTGCGCGACGTGAGAGTCGACTGACGGAAGTGGTGACGGATTTAAAACAGCGATTTCAATCGGATATTTATTCTTTTCCGTTGAACGGCAGCAATTCCGCGGCTGTGGAAAAAAATGCAAGAATTGCCGACTGAATGGCAACCGATCGATATTCTTATCAACAATGCCGGTTTGGCGTTAGGCTTGGAAAAGCTACAAGAAGGAAGTATTGAAGATTGGAAAATCATGATTGATACCAATGTAAAAGGTGTGTTGTACATCAGCCGTCAAGTGTTGGGAACTATGCTGAAGCGAAACCAGGGGTATATAATTAATATCGGATCGATTTCCTCGCATCGAGTGTATTCGGGAGGCCTTGTTTATTGCGCGACTAAATTTGCGTTAAAGGCCATTAGTGAAAGATCAAAAATGGATGTCCGCGGGATGCCCATTCGCGTAAGTTCCGTTGACCCTGGAGTGGTCGAAACAGAATTTTCTGCTGTTTGTTTTGGTGGTGATCAAAAGAAAGTGGGGGCGGTTTGTAAAGGATTTCCGTCTTTAAAAGCTGAAGATATTGTTAAAGCTGTCTTATTTTTTGCGACGCGACCACTGCATACCGATGTTCGTGAAATCAAAATTTACCCGACAGCTCAAACGGCTTCTCATTTGATAAGTCGAGGTAATTGAGACATGAAAATTGTTAATATTGCCGCTTATAAATTTGTAACCATTTCAAATGAGAGTTTACTCAATTTGCAAAAGCAATTGTGGGAAAAAGCGATCGAATGCAATTTAAAAGGGACCATTTTGTTAAGCACAGAAGGTGTTAATTTAATGATGGCGGGTCAACGCGGGGCTATCGAAATTTATAAACAATTTTTAGCGGATAAAAAAGAGTTTAAAGATTTGACATATAAAAAAAGTTTTTCTTCGTTTTATCCTTTTGAAAAACTAGTTGTTCGTATCAAAAAAGAGATTATTACTATGCGCTGTGCGGATATTAATCCCGAAAAAGAAACGGTTCCGCATCTTTCACCAGAAATATTGCACCGCTGGTATGAAGAAAAACAAGAAATGGTAGTCCTCGATACGCGCAATCGTTTTGAATTTGTCATGGGAACGTTCGCGAACGCGATAGACCTTAGTTTGACGTCGTTTAGTGATTTCCCGCAAGCCGTAGACAGATTACCCGAATCTTTCAAAGAAAAACCCGTCGTTACTTTTTGCACCGCTGGCATCCGTTGTGAAAAAGCATCGGCATTGATGTTAAAAAAAGGCTTTAAAAAAGTTTATCAACTCGATGGAGGTATTCTTAACTATTTTGAAAAATGCGGCGGTGAGTATTTTAAAGGCAAATGTTTTGTATTCGATGACCGGATTGCCTTAGAGGCAATCTCTAGCTAAGTCCAAATCGCCACAATACCCATCGCTGTGATGCCCAACAAAGTAGCGATTATTTTTTCGTAGCGTTTAGTCGAATCGCGAGGTGCATGAAAATGATTGTGTCCGCCGTGCAATGTTCCGATATAAAGAAAACTACCCGCCGCAAAAGCGCTGAAAAGCCCGGTGATAATATCAGCGGCTTGTGTATGTAAAAAGGACTCAATAAAAGCTGCTAAAATAATTCCGAGAGGCGTAACAAAAGTAAAAGCCCATAAAATACTTTTCACCTGGACATCTTGTTTAAGGTTGCGATGCAGCCCCATCATTAAAGCAAAACTTTCGAATCCTTTGTGCGCGAGAATGGCGATCAATAAAATCGAAACCGTGCGCATTGCGTCAGAAATCCCTAAAGCGGCTCCAGCGATAAAGGCGTGGACCGATAGAATGCCTATCAACATCCAGGCGCTTGCTTTACAGGTGTGTTCGTTAGTCAATTCGTGGCGCTGCTCCTTTTCCCAATGGATTATCGTGCCCTCAAGGACAAACAATAAGGAAAATCCGCTCATTACCAGAAGAATAGCGAGAAGATAAGAAGTCAGCGTCGAAAACCAGGCCGGAAAGCTTTCAATGGCATCGGGAAATAAATGAAACACGGCTGTGCCTAAAAAAACGCCATCGGCAAAAGCGTCGCCTAACGATAATAAATGTTGATAACGGTGAATAAAACGTAATGAAACAAGTCCCGTGATGACTGTAACGAGGGCAATAATGGCAGCAATTAACCCTTTAAAAGCAAAAAGTGACACACAAACTCCTATAGCGTAAATGCAATGAAACTGCTACATTACCATAAACGTCCAACAACTGTAATTTAACTTTAAAAACACGTCATTCCGGCGACAATGGGATGGCTTTGAAGTTGTTAACCGCGTAATCGTTTCGATAACAGGGCAGTCATGAACCTAGATTATTTAGATTTTGAACAACCCATTGCGGAGCTTCAAGCAAAAATTGACGATCTTCGCCGGGTCGGAACCAGCCAAGAAATTAATCTTACCGAAGAAGTGAACAAGTTGGAAGAAAAAAATGCACAATTGACGCGTCAAGTCTTTTCTAATTTAACGGCTCAGCAAATCGTTCAATTAGCGCGCCACCCATTGCGCCCCTATACCTTGGATTACATTCAGCGTATTTTCACTGATTTTAATGAACTACACGGTGACCGCCACTATTCTCAGGCGAGCGCTATCATTGGAGGGCTTGCGCGTTTAGATGGTGAGCCCGTGATGGTGATCGGCCATCAAAAAGGCCGTACGACTCAAGAAAAAATTTATCGCAATTTCGGCATGGCGCGACCGGAAGGCTTTCGCAAAGCACTGCGCCTGATGAAACTCGCTGAACGATTTTCAATTCCGGTGATTACTTTAATTGATACGCCCGGCGCTTACCCTGGCATTGGTGCTGAAGAACGAAATCAAAGTGAAGCGATTGCGCGCAATCTTTTTGAAATGGCACAACTAAAAACCCCGATCATTTGTACCATCCTTGGAGAAGGATGCTCAGGGGGCGCGTTGGCGATTGGAGTGGGAGATCGTACCCTCATGTTGCAATATGGTTATTATTCCGTGATTTCCCCCGAAGGCTGCGCATCCATTTTATGGAAAAGCGTTGAAAAAGCAGGGGAAGCAGCCGAGGCCCTGGGATTAACGGCTAACCGCTTACATGAGCTTGGTTTAATTGATGAAATTATCAAAGAGCCTTTAGGAGGCGCGCACCGTGATACTGACGCCATGGCGGAAAAATTAAAGAGGCATTTACAGGCAAATTTAACGAATTTGCGAGCAAAATCAGCCAACAATCTTTTAGAAGAACGTTACCGCCGTTGGTTGAGCTATGGTAAGGATTAGGGCGTGTGTTTACACCGGAGAAATTGCTTAAGTTTATGACCACTCTGACCTCGAACTCTAATTTTTGCATCGCCTATAGCGGTGGAATAGATTCGCATGTGTTGGTTCACGCCATGTCTCATTTGTGCCAAGAACGTCCTTGGCAAATTCGCACTTTACATATCAATCACGGCCTTAATGCGAAGGCGAATGATTGGGAAAGCCATTGCCAACAGGTTTGTAGGCGTTTAAAAATTCCATTCCAATCCAAGCGAGTCACATTAAGCCTTCAGCCCGGTGATAGTATTGAAGCAGTGGCGCGAAAAGCGCGTTATACCATCTTCCAGCAAGCCCTCAGTGAGAACGAGACGCTATTAACCGCCCACACTGAAAATGATCAGGCGGAAACTTTTTTGTTGCAATTACTGCGAGGCGCAGGCGTAAAAGGGCTTAGCGCGATGCCCGCTAAAGGAAAACTGGGAAAGGGAGAGCTGGTGCGCCCTTTATTGGCTATCACCCGCGACGATTTAAAAAAATACGCTGAAAAAAATAATTTGCGTTGGGTCGAAGATGATACAAACTTGGATTTGCGCTTTAACCGCAATTATTTACGTCATAAAATGCTGCCCATTTTACGTCGCCGCTGGCCAGAAGCTTTTGCAGTTATTTCACGCTCAGCCAATCATTGCGCCGAAGCGGCATTATTATTAGATCAATTAGCCGAAAGTGACCTGCAACCAATTCAGAAAGACAATGAATTGGAAATTTTGCCGCTTTTACAATTAACACCCGAACGCCAACGCAATGTCCTACGCCGTTGGATTTATCTTCATGGATTTCAACTTCCGCAAACAAAACAATTGGAGCAAATCCGAAACGACGTGTTATTAGCGGCTCATGATGCCAATCCAGTGTTTTCTTACAATACGATTGAAATTCGTCGTCACGGAGGGAAACTTTATTTATCAAGCGTTTTATCTCCACATAATGCCGCTCAACTTATTTCGTGGGATTTTAGCTGCTCTTTACCGCTTTCCGGTGACTTAGGCACATTAATCGCAGAGAAGAAAAAGGGAGTGGGAATTAAAACGACGCTTGATACTTCGAAAATCACGGTGCGTTTTCGCAAAGGCGGCGAACAATGCCAACCCGCTGGACGCAAAGAAACTCGCACCTTAAAAAAATTAATGCAAGAATGGGAAATCCTAGTATGGCAACGCGACCGCGTTCCTTTAATTTATTTAGACGATAAATTAATTGCTGTGGTGGGTTATTGTATTTGCGAAGGATTTGTGGCAAAGGCTGAAGAATGGGGGTGGAGTATTGAGGCTAAGCCCCTAAAATAAAGTGTAGTAATAGTATAGTTATTTTACCCAATTTAGTCAAAGTATACTTTGATAAATTTCACTTTCAATTTTAGTTTTCGTCATCCCCACCTTCGTGGGAATGACGAATTCAAAATTAGCATTGCTGTCGCAATATAGAATCGAAAGACGATTTATTGGCAATGAATACCACGAAACACCAACTAGCCATAAAAAACATGCACTGTGCAAGCTGTGTTGCCAGTATCGAGTCTGCGTTAAAAAATGTTACCGGTGTTAAAAGCTTGTCGATTAATTTCGCTACGAAACAAGCAGAAGTGGAAGGTGATGTTGATGTAAAAACAATCCTAAAAGCGATTAAAGACGAAGGATACGAGGCCGAAATAGCAGGTGACGATGAAGAGCCACAAAATGAAGCACAAAGTCATTTCCGCGATTTACTTAAAAAAGCAATTTTTGCTGTTGTCGTTGGTTTTCCTTTAATGATTAACGAGTTTTGGCCGTGGCTACCTTCTGTCAATCAACCACGAATCCAATGGGTGTGGGTTATCATCGGAGTGCTGAGTTTTTCTGCTTTGTACTATTGCGGCGGACATATTTTCCGCAGCGCATGGCGAGCGTTTTTAAAACGTCAAGCCAACATGGATACATTAGTAGCGATGGGCACTGGAGTGGCTTGGCTCTATTCTTTTATCGTCGTTCTAATTCCGATGTGGGTTCCTCCCATGGCCCGGTATGCTTATTTTGATACGTCCACTGTTTTAATTGCTTTTATTACCTTTGGAGCAACTTTGGAAATGCGCGCGTGCTAAAACCGGAGAAGCTATTAAACGTCTTATTGGTTTGCAGCCTAGAACTGCGCGCGTTATTCGCGATGATCAAGAAATCGATATTCCTATTGCTGAAGTTCAAATCGGTGATCATCTGCACGTGCGTCCCGGTGGAAAAATTCCCGTGGATGCTAAAATCATCGAAGGCGCTTCTCCAATCGACGAATCGATGCTAACCGGTGAACCGCTTCCGGTAGTTAAATCCCAGGATGACGAAGTGATCGGCGGTACCATAAATAAATTTAGGTACGTTCATTTATCGCGGCACGCGAGTGGGAAAAGACACCGCCTTAGCCCAGATTATTGCGTTGGTGAAACGAGCGCAAAATTCCAAACCTAAAATTGGACGAATTGTCGATAAAGTCTCAGCCGTTTTTGTGCCCGTCGTTATTATTGTAGCGATTTTGACGGCGCTGGGGTGGCTTAATTTTGGGCCTGAGCCCAAAGCCGCTTTTGTTTTAATTACCACGAGGGCTGTATTAGTTATAGCCTGTCCGTGTGCGTTGGGATTAACCACACCTATTTCGATTATCTTCGGTGTGGGAAAAGGAGCAGAAATGGGCGTACTGATTCGCAACGGCGACGCCTTACAAACGGCTTCACAATTGACGGCAATTATTCTTGATAAAACAGGAACCGTTACCGAAGGAAAACCGATGTTGGGCGATTTCTATACCGCTGATGGATTCGATGAAAAAAAATTATTGTCAATCGCAGCAAGCGTTGAAAAAGGTTCAGAACATCCGTTAGCTAACGCCATTATCGAGGGCACTAAAAAGTGCAATATTCCACTAGCAGACGTGACGCAATTTGAATCTATTGCAGGTTATGGTGTTAAAGCGAAAATAGAAAACCAATCGATTTTGTTAGGTAATTTACATTTAATGAAGAATGAAAAAGTGGAACTCGCTGGCGCGCCCGCCCACGCTGATCGGATGGCGGATCAAGGACAAACACCTATTTATATCGCTCTTGATGGAAAGATAACCGGCATTGTTTCCATTATGGACCCCATTAAATCTGATTCGCAAAAAGCGATTGCGGATTTACAACGAGCCGGATTAAAAGTCGTTATGGTTACGGGCGATAATCCTCTAACAGCCAACGCGGTTGCAAAACAAGTGGGAATTGAACAGGTGATTGCTGAAGTCCTACCGGAGGATAAAACTAAAAAAGTAAAACTATTGTAGCAACATGGTGAATGTGTGGCAATGGTGGGGGATGGTATTAATGATGCGCCTGTATTAAGCAGCGGCTGACCTGGGATTTGCCATTGGGACAGGAAACCGACGTCGCGATTGAAAGCGCAGACATCGCTTTAATAAGCGGTTCTTTAACTGGCGTGGTCAATGCGATCTCCATTTCAAAAGCTACATTACGTAACATCAAACAAAATCTATTCGGCGCCTTTATTTATAATACATTGGGTATTCCAATCGCGGCAGGGGTTTTCTATCCATCAACGGGTCTGTTATATAAGCCCTATCATTGCGGGCGCTGCAATGGCACTGTCATCAGTGACTGTTGTTACGAACGCCAATCGATTACGATTTTTTAGACGCAGGAAAAGAACGTGAGTTCGTAGGGGTTTTTATGAAATCTGTTTTTACTTGGGAATCTAAAGTTCGGGATTACGAGCTGGACAGTCAAGGTATTGTTAATCACGCCACTTTTCTTAATTATTTTGAATAAAGTCGTAATGATTATGCACGATCGATGGGAATCGATTTTCGTGAGTATCATCTTGTGGGCTATGACTTAATGATTGCTGATATTCAAATTCAGTATCGTTCGCCTTTAAGAGCGAATGATAAATTTTATGTAACGGCGCAAGTGGATGCTTATAACGAAAAACGGATTTTATTTGGGCAAGAAATTAAGTACAAAGTAGATAATCATTTCGTGGCAAAAGCGTTAGTATCTGTGGCTTGCGTCGATCAAAAGATAGGAAGGGCTCGTATGCCCGATAGGTTGAAAAATCGACTTCCCGCAGAAAAATACGTAAAGCATCGGTTGATGTTGAAACTTTAACTCCGCACCCTTGTCATCTAGAAAGTAGCCCGTATGCAGCGAAGCGGAATACGGGCTACCGTTAAGGATTGCTCTTTAGTCTCTCTCTCGCTGAGTTTGTGCAACTATGTTACTATCTCTCCAACAAAAAAGACAGTATCAATGACAACCATTTCTCAAAAATTCATTCGGAATTTTTCGATTATCGCCCACATCGATCACGGGAAATCGACGTTAGCTGATCGCTTTATTCAGCTTTGCGGAGGATTAAACGAACGAGAAATGAAGGCTCAAGTGCTCGACTCGATGGATATCGAGCGAGAACGGGGAATTACCATCAAAGCGCAAAGCGTGACATTGAATTTTAAATCGCAGAATAGCGATTTTTATCAGCTAAACCTTATCGACACCCCCGGCCACGTTGATTTTTCTTATGAAGTTTCGCGCTCCTTAGGCGCTTGCGAAGGGGCCTTACTAGTGGTGGATGCCGTCCAAGGTGTGGAAGCGCAAACGGTTGCCACGTGCTACACCGCGATTGAGCAAGGACTCGTTGTCCTTCCTGTTTTAAATAAAATCGATTTGCCACAAGCAGATCCCGAGCGTGCTATCCAGGAAATTGAAGACGTCATAGGAATTGAGGCGCATAATGCAATTCGCGTGAGCGCCAAAGAAGGGCGAGGCGTCAAAGAATTATTGGAGCAACTGGTTGTCACTATCCCATCGCCGGTGGGTTATCCTGAAGCATCTTTGCAGGCACTGATTATCGATTCCTGGTTTGACAGTTATCTTGGCGTGATTTCATTGGTTCGAGTGAAGGCGGGCACCTTGCGCAAAGGGGATAAAATTCGCGTCATGTCGACGGGGAGAGATTATTACGCCGATCAAATTGGTCATTTCACTCCCAAGCGCCAGCCGTTAGAAGAATTAAGCGCAGGCGCCGTTGGTTTTGTCGTTGCGAGGATTAAAAATATTTTCGGTGCGCCCGTCGGCGATACGCTCACACACGCCAAACAATCAGCCGGCTCGCCTTTGCCTGGATTTAAACAAGTTAAACCCCAAGTTTTTGCGGGTTTATTTCCCATCAATGCTGAAGAATATGAACCCTTTCGAGAAGCGCTTGCCAAACTGCGACTCAATGATGCGGCTTTATTTTACGAGCCGGAATCTTCCGAAGCCCTTGGGTTTGGGTTTCGCTGTGGCTTCTTGGGGGTGCTTCATATGGAAATCGTCCAAGAGCGGCTAGAACGAGAATATAATCTTGAACTGATCACAACGGCACCCACGGTTAGTTATGAGATTCTCACTAAACAAGGTGAAATGTTGTATGTCGATAACCCAAGCCATTTACCTGAACCTGGTAAAATTGGTGAAATTCGCGAGCCCATCGCTGTCGCCAATATATTAGTTCCACCGACATATTTAGGCGCGGTCATCACTTTATGCGTTGAAAAGCGAGGAGTGCAGAAGAAACTACTGTACTTGAGTAATCAAGTTTCCATGACTTACGAAATTCCCCTAAGCGAAGTCGTACTGGATTTCTTTGATCGCTTAAAATCGGCTAGTCGCGGCTATGCTTCTTTAGATTACTCTTTTAATCACTTTCAAGCGGCGGATCTGGTAAAATTAGACATTTTAATTAGTGGGCAAAAAGTGGATGCTTTAGCCACTATTGTCCATTACGATCTGGCCTATTCACGAGGTCGTGAGTTGACGGAACGCTTAAAAGACTTAATCCCGCGGCAGATGTTTGAAGTCGCCATACAGGCAGCGATCGGCTCTAAAATTATTGCGCGAACCTCGGTGAAAGCGTTGCGTAAGAATGTAACGGCGAAATGCTATGGCGGTGACATAACGCGTAAGCGGAAATTATTAGAAAAACAAAAAGCAGGTAAGAAACGAATGAAGCAAGTGGGGAAGGTGGCTATTCCGCAGGAAGCGTTTCTGGCAGTTTTAAGAGTAAAAAACGAATGATAGTAGATTTTGCATTTTATTTAACAGTTGCTGTGATATTGACCGGAGTTATTAGCTTTATTGATAAACTTTTTCTAAAAAAGCGTCGATCGCCAAAAGCCAAAGCCTCACTTAGCATTGAGTATGCTAAAATCTTTTTTCCTGTCTTGTTAATCGTGTGGGTGGTGCGATCTTTCATTATTCAACCCTATCACGTTCCCACGGGTTCTTTAGAACCGACCGTTATACCTGGGGATTTTATTGCTGTTGAGCAGTTTGCTTATGGATTGCGCTTGCCGGTATTTAATAAAAAAATTTTACCGATCAGTGAGCCAAAACGGGGAGAGATCGCTTTATTCCGCTGGCCGAAAGATCCCAAAATTGTCTTTATTAAGCGCGTTATCGGTTTACCGGGCGATCATATTGTTTATAAACATAAACAGCTTTACATCAACGGCCAAGAACAAAAACAAAACTTCCTCTATAAAACCAATGATGTGAGTTCGTGGGGTTATCGGCATATAGTGAATGTTAAAGAGGAAAATCTGGATGGCGTTAAGCACAAAATTTACGTGCACCCGGCGGGCGGGGAGACGGAAGATTACAATTTGATTGTGCCACCTAGGTATTATTTTATGATGGGAGATAATCGCGATAATAGTGATGACAGTCGTCAATGGGGTTTTGTCCCAGAAAGAGATTTAATTGGGAAGGCTTTTGGCATTTGGATGAGTTGGGATAAATTACTTAATCAAGTTCGGTGGGATCGCATCGGCAATACATTGTAACAGGAGTTTCAAAAATTGATATGAACCATCTTAACAAGTTAATGGGACGGTTAGGCCATCAATTTAATAATTTAGAACTTTTAAAAATTGCTTTAACGCACCGCAGCAGCGGCGCTGATAATAATGAACGATTGGAATTTTTGGGTGACTCTGTCCTGGGATTTATCATTGCATCGGAATTATATCAACGGCGCCTACAAGCGCGTGAAGGAGATTTAAGCCGAATGCGCGCTTCTATGGTGAACGGCGATGAGTTGGCGCAGATGTCGACTAAATTGGGCATAAATGAATATTTGCAGCTTGGGGTTGGCGAACAAAAAAGCGGCGGTAAACGACGGCGCTCGATTTTGGCAGATGCCTTAGAAGCGATTGTGGGAGCAATTTATATCGATGCCGGTTTGGAAACCTGTCGGCGCTGTGTATTAAATTGGTATGGCGAACGCGTTGATGATTTATCTAAATTAAGTCCTAAAAAAGATGCAAAATCGCTTTTGCAAGAATGGTTGCAGGCTCGAACGCTGCCGCTTCCCATCTACGAAGTAAAAATAACCGGCGAAGCGCATGCGCAAACTTTTACGGTGAATTGCTATGTGAAAGGGTTACCGAACAAAACCCAAGGCGTCAACACTACGCGAAGACGAGCCGAACAAATTGCTGCAAAACGGTTTTTGGATTTATTAGATGACAGAAAGTGGGGCTGTATGATGGAGCCGGAGCAATGAAACCAAAGTATTGTGGTTATGCCGCGATCATCGGCCGCCCTAACGTCGGCAAATCCACATTGTTAAATCAACTCTTAGGGCAAAAAATTAGTATTACTTCTCGCAAACCACAAACCACGCGCTATCAAATTCTTGGCGTAAAAACGTTTAAAGACATCCAAGTGATCTATATCGACACGCCGGGTTTGCACGCAGGTACAGAGCGAACAATTAATCGATACATGAATCGTAGCGCACGCGGCACTTTAAGAGACGTCGATGCTATTGTATTCGTCATTGAACCGCATTGGGAATCGCAGGATGCGTGGGTATTAGATAATCTTAAAGAAATTGAGACGCCGGTTTTCCTCGTTATTAATAAAGTCGACAAAATTAAAAATCGAACTGAATTATTGCCGTTAATAGAAAAAGTCCCTTCCTTATACGCTTTTCAGAAGATTATTCCCCTTTCTGCTAAAACGGGCGATCAATTAGGAACATTAGAACAAGAGGTTCACCAATTAATGCCAGAATCACCGTTTTATTTCCCGCCAGGACAAGTGACGGATCGCAGCGACCAGTTTATGGCTTCTGAAATTATCCGCGAAAAATTAATGCGCTTACTAGGGCAGGAAATCCCTTACTCAATAGCGGTCACCTTAATCGAATTTCGGAAGGAGGAAAAAATTGTTCACCTGTCTGCGGTAATTTGGGTTGAAAAAAAAAGCCAAAAAGGAATTGTCATTGGAAAAAAGGGGGGGCGACTTAAAAGGGTCGGCACCAACGCCCGCCTTGATATGGAAAAATGGTTTGGCGAAAAAGTGTTTTTACAACTATGGGTAAAGGTTAAAAGCGGCTGGGTAAATAACGAACGATTGTTAAGGGAGCTGGGGTTTGAAGAATGACAAAACGCGTTGCTTTAGAGCCAGCTTTTATTTTACATCGACGTCCATACAGCAATACCAGCTTAATCCTCGAGTTATTAACGCCTAACCACGGCCGTGTTTGCGCATTAGCGCGAAGCGCCCGCGGACTAAAATCACGCTATAAAGGTAAGTTAGGATTATTTTCTCCACTTTTAATTTCGTGGTCAGGCCGCAGTGATTTGAAATTTTTAGGCGATGTTGAAGCCAATGGAATGCCCTATTTATTGGAAGGTGAAGCCCTGTTATGTGGTTTTTATTTAAATGAATTGTTAATACGCCTACTGCATCACGATGACCCTTACCTTCGATTATTTCATCACTACAAAAATACATTGGAAAAATTAATTAATGGCCGATTAGAAGCAACTTTGCGCTGCTTTGAGAAACAATTATTAGACGAACTTGGTTACGGACTTCCCTTATCGTACGACGTTGAAATGAAATTACCGTTCAAGCCCGATCAGTTTTATCAATATTTACCCGACCGTGGCTTTTTACTTTGCGAAAAAAGCGAAGAAAAAGACGTTTTTTCAGGGAAGAGTCTCTTAGCCTTACAGGAAGAGTCATTTTCCGATGAGTCATCCCTAAAAGAAATCAAATACCTAATGCGATTAACACTAGACGGCCTGCTCGGAAAAAAAGCGCTTAAAACACGCGAGCTATTATTATAGCAGGATTATCATCGCTTCGTGAAAAAAAAGTAGTCTGTGCAGCGCAGCGAAATACGGGACGGTGCCTTAAACCCGACATCCCCACCCCCTCGTCCTTTCCGCGCAGGCGCCTAGAGCTCAACTTAAGGGGGCGAGGTAAAGAGGGAATATCAAGTAGTTGAAAAAATGTCTGTCGTTTCCGTGCGTAGGCTGCCTACCGACAGACAAAGAATCGAGGGCTTTCACGGCCGAAGCCACGGGAGTCCTGGCTAAAAGGCTAAGAAAAACACCGATGGTGCTTTTCTTAGCCTTTTAGCCAGGA
>NZ_CAJRAM010000069.1 GCF_907164965.1 Coxiella endosymbiont of Ornithodoros maritimus | reverse complement strand
AGAGAAGCATCAACTTTACAGCCATTAGGGGTTTATGCTTAAGTTGACGCCTAGGCATTCTGCAGGCGGGAATCCAGTGCACACGTTGCGCAGCGTGCCTGGATCCCGCCTGAGCGAGAATGACGAAGGCTAAAATTGAAATGACTGTGACTTGTGAGGAATGATACGGCCCTTCTTAACCCTTTTAACTCGCTGACTTTATTCCTCTTCGGGCAAATTTGAGCTCGCCGCCATCTGTACTCTGGTGAACCCCATCGATTTGTATTAGAATAAAACAAATTGTTATTAAGGGTATATCGATGCACGAAGGTCACGTTGAAGTTTTAGCCCTCTCAGATACGAAGTCTTGTTTACAACAATTACGTGACAATCCTCAATGGCAAAGTGAATTTGAACCCAACAGCTGATTTTTATTCAGTGTTTATCTGTTCTGTTAGAAACCAGCTTTGACGTTATTATCGCCTCTCGGACAGGCTTTGTTAAAATTTACCAAGGTAACCTTGCGAATTCACTGAGCGTCACTAGTGCGGGCGTTAATACAATTCCTGTTATCGGTGCATTACTTCAATTGATTCCAAAAACAATGGGGCACCTTTGGGAGTGAGAGAAAAAAGAAGGCAGTGAAAAATTAGTAAATTATCTCATCACTGCCGATTTTAAAAATGAAATGCGCTTGGTTTGTAATGTGTTGGCTATCGGATTGTCAAGAGTTTTGAACAACAGTTGTAACAGCTTATTTTAGAAGGCGCTTTAATCCTGTCGGAAGTTTGCGCTAGACAGGTATTTCAATAATTGTTTAAACGAAAAAATCAAGAAAGACTAGTTATTTCGAATAACGGAAACGATATTACCGCTAGTCTTTTTATACGCGCACTTTACAGTTGCCTGAATCGCGCTTAAAGAAAATACATCTACCGACATAGGATGAAAGGCTTTATTTTACGAGCGATGGGTTATTGGCTAAGACTGGCTTGTCTTATAAAGACAGCAATGATTCTTTTCATTTTTTACTAATAAACGTACGCGTACATTAAAATATGGTTGCCGCAATCTCGACGAAAGCGATTTTGAATTTATTTTGCATCGCTATCCAGAGCTCGGCTTTGAAAAAGCGGATCCTATAAAATGGGGCTGAAATATGAAGAGAAAAATTACAGCGTCAGCTGGGAGAAAGATATTGCCCATTATGGTTATACATCCTCTCTTTCAGAAGAAGAAGTTTTATTTTTAAAGAATCCACCATTTCCACTGCGTCAAGCATTAGAAACAGAAACATCGCGAAACAAAGCTTATCGTCGATTAGCAGAACTAACTCACGTTAAGTCCTCATTTGGCGAATTAACGTTAACGGATGTTGAAGTGCAATTATTACAGCAATTAATTAACGAATACAACGAAATCGTTGAGAAGTGCATTAGTCATCAAGAAAATATACGTTTTTTATTTACGCAAGAAGATCTAAAAAATGCGATCCATGTTGAAGCTTATCAACCGCTGTCAGGTTTACCTATTTGCTATAGCGTATAGCTGAGCTTATACAACAAATTCCAGAACAGACAGGTTCCAATCATGAGGAAATTTCAGCGAGGCTGTTGAGCGCTAGACTTTACGTCAGAGTATTGAAAAAATAATGACACACAGCTTTTTTTCTAGGCCAAAAACAGGCTTTCATTTTAGCGTTAAACCGCAGCGTGATTTTCAGGTGATTAAAGTGATATTCCAGCATATCCAAGAAGTTGAAAAAATAACCCACATTTAGTGGAATACTCTTGCCAAAAATCATTATAAAACTAATTTAGGCACTGATATACAGGCCACTAGTATCCGTTTACGAACCCTGCGTTCTCATACGATTCGTGATGAAATTGAAATTTATAAAGAAATGGAGGGTAAAATCTTTAGTGTTATCGCAGCCAGCAATCACAGTGTTCCTAATTTATTATTATCTTTACCGCATACTGTGATGAGATGAGGATAAGTCGGAAATTGTTTCCAACGCCTATTGCTAAGGCATTAGCCCTTGATTTAAACCAATCATCCAATGTCGATTATTGCCTTGAAAATCTTGTGGATGATAGCAACCATCGTCAAATTCAAGAGTATTGGGCACAAGCATTAATTAACCGCATAAAAAAAGATCCCAAAAAAAATGCTCGTGCCTTACGAAAGGCTTATGAAAATAATCATACTCTCGTTGGACGACATTATGAAAACAGTTAGTATCTCATTTTCCTTCTTCACTACAAGCTTATTTAGTTTGAACTGCTGCGTCTAAGCTTCGTTTATAGAAACATGATGAGATTAGGGCCCTAAAAACTAGCGGAGAAAGATTCCTTTGACTATACTCAACTTAAAAAAGGATCTGCCAATGGTTCGTTTAGGTGTGAATATCGATCATATCGCCACCTTGCGCCAAGCACGGGGAGTGGATTATCCTGATCCTGTGGAAGCGGCTATGATTGCTATAGAAGCGGGTGCTGATGGAATTACGTTGCATTTGCGAGAAGATCGCCGCCATATTCAAGGTAACGACGTCCGTAATTTAAAGCGCAAATTAACAGTGCCAATGAATTTGGAAATGGCAACTGCCGAAGATATTATCCAATTTGCCGAGGAAATTAAACCTGAGCGTTGTTGCCTCGTGCCTGAAAAACGCGAAGAGCTGACAACCGAGGGCGGCTTAGACGTTACTGGTCAGCAAAATACTTTAAAAAAAGTTTGTGCGCGCCTGGCGAAAGTCGGTATAGAGGTTTCTTTATTTATCGACCCTGAAGAAAAACAAATTGATGCAGCAAAAGCCGCAGGCGCTCCTGTTATCGAAATCCACACCGGCCATTATGCCACCGTCAAAACCGATCATGAGCACAACCAACAATTAAAACAGATTACCACCGCCGCTGCCTACGCCGATAGCCTCAGTCTCACCGTAAACGCCGGCCACGGCCTAACCATCCACAACGTCCAACCAATCGCCGCGATCCCCGTCATTAACGAACTCAATATCGGCCATAGCATTATTTCTCGCGGGGTACTGGTTGGGCTAGCGGAAGCAGTGAAAGAAATGAAAACGCTGATTGCTGGAGCGCAATAAATAACCAAATAGATTAGATTAGTGGGGTGAGTCTAACGGCGAGCTGGTAGGAGCGCTATCGAGGCCCATTGAGCTGGTGGAGTTTTGTCCCTCTGGAGTTGTCCCTCTGCAGCAGGGTTATTATTGTCTGTCTATCTCATTTCTAAAGAAGCCGACTAAAGTCCTCCCTTCTTGTTGTAAGTTTCTCGTTAAGGAAGAAGGTATCTTAACAATTAAAATCAAGGGATTGGATACTTGCGAGAGTTGGTCTATTGAAGAAAGGCGTAGTACAAAAAATGAAAATGTAAATAACGTGGTTATCTTACCAAAGGTAACTTAAAATAAAGTTAAACAACTTCCCTTTTGTTGGTATTGACTCTGTACACGAAGGAAAGCGATGAATTTATCTTCTGAGCAGGCGGAATTAATGGAAAGGTTTGTTTTAATTGAAGCAA
>NZ_CAJRAM010000068.1 GCF_907164965.1 Coxiella endosymbiont of Ornithodoros maritimus | reverse complement strand
CTCAGCAGCTTTTCTCACTATTTCATCAACTGAACTGCTTTCGTCATGTATAGAGTGCTGTTGAATAAAAAAACATTCTCTCTCCTCCTGAAAGGGGGAGAGAGAATTTTAAAAACTCACGGAGCTAGACGCAATGCCCGTATTTCGCTTATACGGGTTACGGATTGTTGTCTCTCCTGCGCGCGGGAGGAGGGGGAGGGGTCAATAGTTTATCAAAGCGCGTTTGCCGGGTCGAATTTCTTTTCAGGCTCGTTGACGTTGCGATCGTCCCAAAGTAATTGGGATAAGGCTCCACTTACTTTTTGTAACCCTTATTGTAAACTGCTTATATTATCAGGCTTTATATAAATAGAAAGCATCATCGATACGGAAAAATCGACGATATTTCGGATAGTTGTCCGTTAAAAAATGGCGCATTTCCAAAAAGTTCTTCCAAAACCGGTTCCATGGGTCTCATCAAAGCAGCCGTAGTGAGGGTGAAAAAAATAGCCGTAAAATATTTGATGAAGTTTGAAATTGATTATCAAATGAGTTTCGATAGTTTGAATAGTGAAGTGAAAGATCATTATTATTTTTTATATATTTTTTATTTCTCTCAGAAAAACGTTCATTTGTAAAGGGATTTAGTGGATGTGGGCAGTCTGATAATTCTTGCATTCTAAACCACGTGACTAATTCCTCAGCATCAGATTGAAAATCTGTTGATGTAATAAGAATGTGGTTGGATTCAATGGCGTTACCAGTTACGAAACTTTCCTTATTAATGGGGTATTCTTCAGTTAATACGAATAAGGTTTGGTATACAACGTCTGAAAGTTTCACATCGTTTTGAACGATATCTTTGTTTAAGTACTTATTGAGTCCACTCCTTAAAGATCTATTTTAATCTATTTTAAAAGCCTGTAACTCAAAGCTTCCGTCCTGCGCGTAACGCAAAACGCTTCCGCTATTATACCAAGCGCCGAGGACGATTCGTTTGCTGGGGCTTCTGTTGATCGTTAAATAGTGAATGGCGGGGCGGTGGGTATGGCCGTGAATTAATAATTCAGCATTACGTTCTTTCATAACGCGGTTCACCTCTTCGGGTGTCACATCCTTGACTTCATACGACAGCGTTCGATTATGGCGGCGGCTTTGTTCGCGGAATTTTTTCGCTAATTTCCGTCGAAGTGATAAGGGCAGCGATAACATGAGCTTTTGAACCCACGGTTTCATAATTTTTCGACGGTAGGCTTGATGTTTATGGTCAAGCGTGCACAGGCTGTCGCCGTGCATTAATAAAACGGGTTTGTTATAGAGCTGAATAAGGCTGGGATCTTCCAATAAAGAAACGCCTGTCATAGCAGCAAATCGCTGGCCGATTAAAAAATCTCGATTGCCTCGCATAAAATAAGTAGGTTTAGTGCGAGCAAGTGTTTGTAATAATTCGACAATTTTAAGGTTAAAAGGCGTTTGATTATCGTCGCCAATCCATGCTTCAAAAAAATCGCCTAAAATGTAAATGGCATCGGCCTTAGAGGCCTGGTGTTTCAGAAAATACAAGAAATGAGCGGTGATTGAGGGGGTTTCCTCTTCCAAATGTAAATCAGAAATGAATAAAGTATGTTTCATTAGTGTTTGTATTGCGTCATTCTTGCGAAAGTAGGAGTCCAGAAGTGCATTACTCTCTCCACCTGGATTCCCCGCTTTCGCGGAAATGACACAGAAAGGCGTGTTGGAAAACCCGATTGAAAATTGTCATAATAGTGCGTTTTCGAGGATGAGTCTATGATGAAAAGCCGTTTCTGTCCCAGCCCTACTGGATTGATGCATTTGGGTAATGCGCGAACGGCGTTATTCAATTATTTATTTGCAAAAAGTAAACAGGGCATCTTTTTGTTGCGGATTGAAGATACCGATGTCGGGCGCTCTAAAGAGACGTTTGACCTTGGATTTCAGGAAGATTTGCGATGGTTGAACTTAGAATGGCAAGAAGGGCCGGGTGCTGACGAAGACAACGGTCCGTATCATCAATCAAAACGCCAAGCTATCTACGATGATTATTACCAACGGCTTGAAGAAGCTGAGCGAGCGTATCCTTGTTTTTGCAGCGAAGAGCAATTGCGACTATCGCGAAAAATTCAGAGATCGGCAGGGAAACCGCCTCGGTACGCCGGCACTTGTCGATCTTTATCTGCAGCGGAAATGGAAAAAAAGAAAGCCGAGGGATTACAGCCTGCGCTGCGATTTCGGGTGCCTGACGATGAAGTGGTTGTCTTCGTTGATTTAGTTCGTGGGGAGCAGCGCTTTCAAACCAACGATATTGGTGATTTTATTATCCGGCGAGCGAACAGCACCTCGCCTTTCATATTCTGCAACGCGATCGACGACGCTTTGATGGGCGTTTCCCACGTCTTGCGTGGCGAAGATCATTTAACTAACACGCCACGACAGCTTTTGATCTTGCAAGCGTTGGAGCTACCTGTACCAACCTATGCGCACATTGCTTTAATCGTGGGGTCGGATGGCAGCCCTTTATCCAAACGGCACGGCAGCCGCGGAATTAAAGAGCTGTGCGATAAGGGCTATTTACCATTAGCCCTCACCAATTACTTGGCGCGGTTGGGGCATTATTACTCGAGTGACGAACTTTTGTCATTAGCAGAATTGGCAAAAGGTTTTAATATCGAATCGTTGAGTAAATCGCCAGCGAAGTTCAATACTCAGCAATTGGATTATTGGCAAAAACAGACAGTGAATCAATTATCCAACGACGATTTTTGGGAGTGGGCTGGGAGTGAATTGCAATCGCAAATTCCGGCAGATAAAGCCGATTTATTTTTAACGACGGTAAAACCCAATGTGAGTTTTCCGCGGGATGTTTCTTATTGGGTAAACGTCTGCTTTGGAAAAACGCTTAACTTAGAAACTGCCCAAAATGAATTACTGTGTGCGACCGGGAATCGTTATTTTGAAGAGGCCTTCGAGGCGTTTAAAAAATTTGGTAAAGATTTAAATTCGGTTATTAGTCACTTAAAAGAAAAACTAAATTTAAAGGGAAAACCCTTGTATCAACCGCTGCGAATCGTGCTAACGGGGGCAGAGCATGGCCCTGAATTAGCTAAATTAATTTTAATAATGGATTACGAAACGATACAAAATCGATTGCAAGAGGCGTATCAGTGAAAATTTTTAATAGTCTCACAAAACAAAAAGAAATTTTCAAACCGATCGAATCTGGGAAAGTAAAACTCTATGTGTGTGGTATGACGGTTTATGATTACAGTCACATCGGTCATGCGCGTTCGTTAGTTACTTTTGATATGGTTGTTCGATATCTGCGAATGCGCGGTTATGAAGTGGCATTCGTGCGTAATATTACAGATATCGATGATAAAATCATTAAACGTGCTGGGGAAAATAAAGAAAGCCCGGAGGCATTAGCCGAGCGGTTTATTCAGGTATTACATGAAGATGAAAAAGCCTTGCGCGTTTTATCGCCCGATCAAGAACCGCGCGCTACCCAGTATGTTCCTGAAATCATCAAATTGATACAAAAGCTTTTGGGTAGCCAATATGCTTATATCGGGCAAAATGGCGATGTTTTTTTTGATGTCCGTCGTTTTAAGGACTATGGAAAATTATCCCACCATCATTTAGACGAACTCCAAGCCGGTGCGCGAGTCGAAGTGAGCGATAGTAAGCGGGACCCTTTAGATTTTGTGTTATGGAAAAAGGCCAAGCCAGGCGAACCGAAATGGGATTCACCGTGGGGTGAAGGGCGGCCAGGCTGGCATATTGAATGCTCGGCGATGTCGAGCAGTATTTTGGGCCAACCTTTTGATATCCATGGTGGAGGCCTTGATTTAAAATTTCCACATCATGAAAATGAAATTGCTCAATCCGAAGTGGGCGAAGAAAAACCGTTTGTGAAACTTTGGATGCATGCGGGACTTTTGGAAATTAATAAAGAAAAAATGTCTAAATCGTTGGGCAATATTATTTCTATCCGTGAAGCCTTGAAGGAAAGCGACGTTGAAGTATTGCGTTATTTCTTCTTGTCAGGACATTATCGTAATCCGCTTACTTATTCTAAAGAAAATTTGGAAAACGGCCGACTTGCTTTAGAACGCTTTTATTTGGTGCTACGCGGATTGCCGGTGGTTAATCACGAGAAAATGTCTTCGTATACCGATCGTTTTTACGAAGCAATGGATGACGATTTTAATACGCCAATAGCCTTTGCACTCTTGTTTGAAATGGTGCGCGAGATCAATCGTTTCCGCGACAATAATCAAATTGAAAAGGCGACTGTCCTGGCGGCAGAATTAAAACACCTTGGTAATATTTTTGGTCTATTGCAGTATTTCCCCGAACAATTTTTACAAGGTGCAAAAAAGGAAACTGATATTCAAGAAATTAAAAAACTGATCGCCCAACGCAACGAAGCTCGCACAAAAAACGACTGGAAAACAGCCGATCAAATTCGCGATCAATTAACCCACCTTGGTATTGCCATCGAAGACTCTCCCGATGGAACTTTCTGGCGTCAGGAGTAATCTCGTTGTAACCTAATGAAAAGTGCCCCTCCTTAAAGAGGGCGTTATAATGCGCCAACATAGAGTTTCTATTTTTAAAAAAAGGAGCAGGGCCATGAAAGATATTAAAATACTTGGTGTTGGTATTTATTGCAAAAGGGGTTTTTCAACTGTGTGGGATTGATGAGTGGGGTAAGGTGATCCACACGAGAGGGGTTAGGCGCTCAATATGTG
>NZ_CAJRAM010000067.1 GCF_907164965.1 Coxiella endosymbiont of Ornithodoros maritimus | reverse complement strand
TGAGGATTGTCAACGGGTACAGCGCAGCCGGGGGGGATTTAACGGCGCTGCCGGTTTATGCGAACGGGGAGGGACATTCATCAATTTCATCTGTTTCTGGCAAGTTGTTGGTGTTTATTGGGTTAGTTCCTCCACAACACGCGAGTGAGAATAAGGAGGTCTTGTCGCGGATTAGTAAACGCGGCAATGTGATGTTAAGGACGTTAAGGTAAAACCTGAGGTTGATGAGGCTAATTCATGCGGTGGCTCGGTGAAGCCGCATATACGTTCTTTTCGTCAAAACTGATTGTTGACAACAACCCTGGGGCCATACGGGCTCTACCCACTGACTACAGTATTGTTTTTTAATCGGAGTCCCTCCACCCTTTCTTCATGTCAATTACACAATGGGCAACGAGCGAGCGACCGCGGGAAAAATTGCTGCGAGAAGATGCGTATATCCTCTCGGATGCGGAGCTGATCGCTGTGATCATCCAAAAAGGCGTGCGCGGGTGCAACGCTGTTGAGTTAGCGCGCGAATAACTCAATCATCTCGGCAAGCTCGATAGTCTACTGAATACTGGTTTTCAAGGTCTTTCCGGCTTGCGCGGTTTTGGAAAAGCGGTCTATTGTAAGCTCAAAGCGGTCGCCGAATTACAACGGCGTTACCTCCGTCAGTCACTCGAGCGAAAGCCTAACTTGGCTGTGCACCCAAGACGCCCAACAACTTCTGGTGCGCCCAGTTTCGCTATCATGAAGGCGAAGTTTTTGCCTGTCTTTTTCTGGATAACCGCCATCTCATCATTCAGTTTGAAAAGCTTTTTTATGACTCAGTTAATCAATCCTCCGTTCATCCGTGGGAAATCATTAAACACGCCCTCTATCATAAATAGCGCCCCTCATCGTCGCCCACAAACACCCCTCCGCGTCCCCGAGAACCCCAGTAAGCCGACCGTCCCCCGCCACAACCCATCTCAAAGAAGCCTTTGCATTGATGGACATGTGGCTGCTTGATCATAATTAATCGGTGATCGAGATTCGTTTTCTTTTGTAGAAAGTGGGTTGCTTTGACTCTGGCGGATGACGCCTTCGATTGCTTGCGCGTAGCTCTTATTTCTGGTATAAAATCGAGCCTTATCGCTGAAAGTATCGGAGAGTATTGTCATGGCGAAAGTATGCCAAGTGACTGGGAAACGGCCCCAAAGTGGGAATAACGTCTCTCATGCAAACAACAAAACCAACCGTCGTTTTTTACCTAACTTGAAAAAACACCGTTTCTGGCTGCCGGATGAAAAACGTTTTATAACATTAACTGTTTCTACGCACGGCATCCGAATCATCGACAAGCTCGGTATCAATGCAGTTCTCAAAAAAATTCAGGAACGCGAAAAAGAAAGCAAATAAGGGTTAACCAATGGCCGTCAGTCCACGCGAAAAAATAATGCTTCAATCTACCGGAAAAACCAAAGCGGGCAAACCGACCGGTACCTTTTACACGACTTATAAAAATAAGCGAAATACCACCGATAAATTAAACATCAAAAAATTTGATCCGCGTGCTTGGAATTCTGAAACGGGCAAGTGTGGAATGCATGTACTCTTCAAAGAAAAGAAAATCCCGAAATAAAACTAGTGCCTTAAATATTTAATTTTAGGTCTTCAAAATGAGAGCATCCAAATTGAATAGCTTAAAGAGCCACACTGCATCGCCATCATCTCGCGAGTCCGTTTGCCGTATTATTGAAAAATACTCGCTTTCGCGGCCGAGCCTTAGTTATTTTCATCTTGTAATCGCTGATACTTCTTCATTAAATCCTCTTTAGACTCCTGGAAATCTAAAGGAATACAATCGACAGGACAAACTTGGCGGCATTGGGGTTCATCGAAATGACCGACGCATTCCGTGCATTGATTAGGATTAATTTCATAAATCAACTCACCCATGGAAATCGCATCATTCGGGCATTCAGGTTCGCAAACATCGCAATTAATACATTCTTCAGTAATCTTTAAAGCCATAGAATTAATGTTATTTACTTTTCTTTTCTTTTTTGTAAATGATGCGCAACTAAAGGGGGAACAAACGGCGATACGTCGCCGCTCAGAGTAACGATTTCTCTTACCATGGTTCCAGAAACATAACTGTAACCTTCTCGTGCCGGTAAAAAAATAGTTTCAATTTCAGGTGATAATTTATAGTTCATATGCGTTAGCTGGAATTCATAATCAAAATCAGAAACGGCGCGAAGTCCACGTAAAATAAAATTAGCCTGGTGTGTTTTGGCAAAATCCACCAAAAGTCCGCTAAGTGGCAAAACTTTAACACGCTCATCAGTCAATACGTCAGCGATTAAATCAACTCGTTCCTCCAGTTTTAAATGAGGATCTTTACGGCTGGTGGGAGCACATGCAACAATTATTTTGTTAAATAGGGGTAAAGCGCGCTCGATAATATCTACGTGGCCATTGGTCAGCGGATCAAAGGTTCCTGGGTAGATGGCGGTTGGTTTCATGGTGGCGCCTTTGTATCACTCTCTCCCCAACCCCTTCCCCCTAAAGGGAAGAGGAAGTAATGAAGAGGGGGTTTTTTATAATTCGTTCAATGCCTCGATCAGAACATTTTGCTTTCAGTTCCAAAATAGACTCGCCGCCGGGTAAAATCAAGTCTTCTGCGATTTCAGCCAGTGGATAGATCACAAATTCCCGCACGAAAAGCCCTGGATGTGGAAGACAAAGCTCATCGCTCTGAACGGAAAGATTTCCATACAATAAAATATCGAGATCGATAATCCGCGGTCCCCATCGTTTCCCGCCCCGACACCGGCCTTGTTTTTCTTCGAGTCGTTGCAATGCTTTCAAAAGCATTTGGGGGGACAACGTAGTTTCAACCGCTGTTACGGCGTTGATGTAATCCGGTTGATTAGTCTGGCCCAACGGTTTGCTCCGATAAAAGCTGGAATAGCTAAGACAGGCAGTTTGCGGCAATGTGGACAAATTACTTACCGCGATTTGCACTTGCTTGAGGGGATTATCCAGGTTTGAACCTACGCCAACATAGGCTATTGTCATTGCGTTTTTCTCGCAAGCTCATTTATCAACTGTTCGCGCTGCCTAGGGTTTCCGTCGCGAAATGCTCGCCACCAATACACAATTTCGGTCAGTGGTTCGCCAGCACACTCTCGTAATTCTAAAAAATCAAAAGCGGCTCGGAAAAAACGTTGTTGCGCAATTCGGTAAACACGAGTGTGTCGCTGCCGTTCTAAATGGTATTGTAACATCCAAACGGAACGCGTCATTACAGTTAATCGACGAGGAAGGGGTAATATTGTCACCTGTCGCTGCAAAGCTGTGTTTATCCCGTGATACAACGCTGGGAATAAGCGTTTATGTTTTTTAAAATGCTGTTGCGTTAATTCTTGCACGGTGGGCCATAAAAAAATAGCGAATAAAAATCCCAGGTTTAAACTTTGTTGGTTGTGATAACGTTTGTCAGTGGCTTTTAAAGCCAATTTAATTAAATTTTCGTAAAACGGTTGTCGTGTTTGTCGTGTTTTTTCTAAAATAGTGGCGGCTTCCGGAAACAAAGTTCGCATATAATGCGTTTGCTTTAACAATTGGTAAGAGCGAACCGCGTGTCCTTCAAAGAATATCTTTAATACCTCTGTAAAAAGACGAGCTGAAGGCACATGACGCAATAGATTATGTAACCTTTTTAAAGGTTCTTCGGTGTCCGGATGGATTTTGAAATCCAGTTTCGCTGCTAGCCGGATGGCTCGTAGCAATCGTAGCGGGTCCTCATGGTAACGTTGGGTAGGATCGCCAATCATGCGAATTAATCGCTGGTGCAAATCCCTCATACCGCCCGTAAAATCGATAACGGAAAAATCGGTGATGTTATAGTAGAGCGCATTAACAGTAAAATCACGCCGCCAAGCATCCTCTTCAATTGTGCCATAGGTGTTATCTTCCGATAGCATACTCGCCCCTGTTTTTTGAATTTCACTCAGCGGTTCTTCTTTTAATAACTCTTCCGCATTTGCGCGGAGGGTTGACACCTCAATAATTTCATTCGGAAAGTAAACATGAACTAAGCGAAATCGCCGACCAATAAGGCGGCTATTTTTGAAGAGTTTTCGTATTTCGTGGGGGCGCGCGTTGGTGGCGATATCAAAGTCTTTAGGGCTATAGTTTAATAACATGTCTCGCACGCCGCCCCCCACCAGATAGGCTTCATAACCGGATTTGCTAAGACGATACAACACCCTCAGCGCGTTGGGACTGATGTCACTGCGTGAGATAGAATGATTTTTACGTTTAATGACTCGGGGCCGGTCTTTCTTTCGTTCAAAGCGGAGTAAGTAGCTAATTTTCCGCCATTGAGAGGATTTAAACATTTACTTTCCGCCATCAATTGCGTTCTTCCCATTACGGTCTACAATAGGCGTTTATTCTATGACATCCTCGCTCCCTTCGTCTAGAGGTCTAGGACACCGCCCTCTCACGGCGATAACACGGGTTCGAATCCCGTAGGGAGCGCTATTGTTAGGAAAAGAAAAAGGGGAGAGTTAATGGGTGACCCTTTTTCCTGACTAATTTTTAAATTCAGGCTTACTGGCTGCTGCATTTTCTAGATTTCCCAAATCTTTCAGATGTCGTTCCCGCATTTTGCTTTGCTTCATACGGCTACAAAATCGGTGGGCCTTGAAGGGGAAAGAAATTTAGGGTATCAATGGAAGTCTGTCAATAATGCCTGGAGGTTGCATTATGCACAGGTATGGAAACCTCTTCCATCCACTGATCTTTCGCTCACAACTCGAAGATCCTCAATTCTCCGACTATGCATTATGGCGCTTGGATTGTGATCCGTTCGTAGAAGTGTTAGAAACAATCTGCCGTCTGAACGATGGAAAGCTACGAACTAAAAAGGTGGAGCTGACCCTATTTGATTCGGCCGAGAAACTGGAAGTTTCGTTTGCGGATTATATTTGGTGAATAGTCGCCTATGAGAGACTGACCCGTTCCCAAATGATTTATACGTTAATTTGCCTCGACAGGCGTCAAGAAAAAATTTTTTTAACTTCTTTAAATTTTTATCACTTATTCTTAATCTCTGCTTTAGTAGCCTACAAATTTCATCAGCTTTGCTGATTTAGTAGGAATTATGGTCAAAGAGTTAAATATACTTGAAGCAGAATTCTTATTTACTATTAGCTTTAGTCTTTATGTTTTACTAGAAACCTATAACGAATATAGTCGAATTGTGGATGGACAAAGAATTAACCGCCAATTAGTCGAGGCAAGGTGACCGAATCTATCAATTTTTCTCTTTTCCTTTATATATTTAATACTTTTCCTCTCCTCCCGGGAAGAGAAATTCTTATCACTCTTTACATCGCCCTCGATTCTAATATTGCTTTTTACAAAAAGTCTCTTTGATACCGAATTTTCCGATGAATAAGGCTAATAAAAATAGCAAGGGAATCATCGTAAGCGCAACTTGATAAGCATAGGTACTATAGACAGGAGCATTTTCCAACATTCGACCGTCCCAGAATTTATCCAACAATAGCCCCACAATCGGTTGTAAAATAACACCCGCGAAAATAATACCCATATTAGTTAAGCCTGACGCAGTCCCCACGGCTTGAGGATGATTATTATCGATGACCAGACCGAAAGAGATGACCATGACAGAACATGCCGCGCCGAAGAGGAAGAGACAAACAGCTAACAGCATTTGAGGCAAGGCGGGAACATACAAAATTAAAGAAGCGGCAACAAATCCTAAAATAGCAGCTGTAACCATGGGTAGCCGGCGTCGTTGAATAGCATTCGTCCACCAACCGAAAAAAGGCCCGCCGACGGCGATGCCAAGCCAGATTAGAGAGAGCAAAGCCGTGGCGTGAACATTCGTAAATTGATAGGAACTTACGAGAAATAAGGCGCCCCATGAAGTAGCGAACAACGCCGTCGGCCCCCAAATAGCAAAACCGAACAATGCAATCCACCATGATTGCGTCTGTTTAAAGACATCACGTAAATAAAGACGGTTTTCTTGCGCTAGCAATTTGGCGGCGGCTTTAGTTAGATGGGCCTTAGGTTTATCCTCAATAATCAACCAATTGAGTATGGTAAGTAAAAAACCCAATGCCGCAATAAAGTAAGTTGTTCGTTGCCAACCATACAGGTTTGCAAAATGCGCCACGGGCGCTGAGCCAATAACAGCGCCAGCGCACCCAAGGACTTGCACCAGCCCTGCATACATGGCAAATCGCTTAGCACCGAGCCAATAAGCGCCGACCGATAAAGCGCCGAGATAAGCGATGGAGGCGGTAAATCCCATAATAAAACGAGCAATGACAGCGAGAGGAAAATAAGTAGTGGACGCAAAGATAAGCGTTGCTATGGAACAAAGTAGAAGCCCTAAAGAAAGCGAACGACGCGCGCCGAATTTATCGCACAACATGCCGGATGGAATTTGCATCAAGGCGTAGCCGTAAAAAAAACCGCTAAATAAAATACTGAGTTCACCAGCTTGAATTTTGAACGCGTCTAATAACTCATGCGCGACAGCCATCGGCATGACGCGGACTAAAAAATCGTACGCGTAAAAGGAAGAAGCGACGATGCCTACAATTAGTGGTGTCAGCCAAAGATGGGGTTTCGTGTTTTTCTTACTGATCAGCATAATTACCCTCTATGCGAAATTTATTACCCTTGTGTTCCCTCTGCAATGATGCCATAATAAATCAGGTCATGAGGGGAAGGGGTCCCTAAATGTATTGTCGTAAGCCAATATTCATTAGCTGTTTTTACATTTTAATGCTTGCCTTTGCTCTGGTTGGAATAGTATCCCGCATTATTGCTCAAAATAATACCCGTAGACTAGCCATTTTAATCGACATAAGAGGCGGCATTGGTCCAGCCGCCACCGATTTTTTTCATCGCAGTCTAAAGCAATCTACTGAAAAAAAGCACAAGTTATTATTTTACAACATAACACGCCTGGTGGTTTAGCGACTGCCATGCGCGATATTATTAAAGATATACTCCCTTCACTCATCCCAGTCATCGGCTACGTAGCGCCGAGCGGGGGCACTCATGTTTTATACGCCACTCCTCATATTGCCGCCATGGCCCGTGGAACCAATTTAGGAACTGCGACGCCGATCGCTATTGGCACACCCGGCGGCAGTTCTCTTGAAAAGGACGTTAAGGGTGCCGAAAAGAAAAAAAGAACTAAAAAAGCACCGGCGAAAAAACCGCGGCTGAAAAAAAGCCATTAGCGATGCGAGAGCCTATATTCGCAGTTTGGCATAATTTCGCGTTCGAAATGTGGAATGGGCAGAAAGTGCGCTCGTTGAAGCAGAAAGCATTTCCGCCGAAGAAGCGTATAACATTAAGGTAATTGATATTATTGCGTCGAATATACCTAATTTACTAGAACAAGCGAATGGCATGAAAATTAGTGTGCGTGGCGAAATGCAAACTGTAAACACCGCCAATCTGGAAATACAAAAAGTAGAACCCAGTTGGCGAACACGCTTTTTTAAGCGTGATTACCGACCCCAGCGTCGCCTATATTTTATTGATGATCGGTTTTTATGGAATTTTTTTTGAATTTATTAATCCCGGTTTTATTGTTCCGGGGTAGTGACGCTATTTCTTTATTGTTAGCGCTTTACGCGTTTCAATTACTGCCAATCAATTACGCGGGTTTAGCGTTGATTTTATTAGGATTAGCTTTCATTGTTGCGCAAGTTTTCATGCCGAGTTTTGGCATGTTGGGTATTGGCGGCGGTGTTGCATTTATTATTAGTTCTATTGTTCTAATGAGAACAGATGTAATTGGCTTTGGAATTCCTATGTATTTAATTAATTATCGCTATTGCTATTGTCACCATAGCTTTTTTTTACTCGTTTTAAGTATGGCGTTTCGTTCGCGGGGGCGGCCGATTGTGAGTGCTCGAGAAGCGGTGATTGGAAAGCGCGGTGTTGTCAATATCAGCGATAAACGCATGTGGGTGCGTATCGAAGGCGAGCGTTGGCAATGTAAAAGTGACGTTCCCCTTCAAGATGGCGATAAAGTCTTCGTTGAACGACTCGAAGGATTATTTTGTGTGGTCAAACCCGTGGAGAAAAAATAATGATGATTGTTCTAATTGTAATAGTGGTATTGGTTTTACTGTTGTTGTTTTCCGCTATCCATATTCTGAAAGAGTACGAGCGGGGTGTTATTTTCACTTTAGGTCGTTTTTGGAAAGTGAAGGGTCCCGGCTTAATCATCGTCGTGCCGATTATCCAACAAATTGTTCGCACGCATTTGCGAACGGTTGTGATGGATGTGCCTAGTCAAGATGTTATTTCCCGCGATAATGTTTCCGTGCGGGTGAGCGCGGTTGTTTATTTTCGGGTGATTGATCCCGAGCACGCGATTATTCAGGTTGAGGATTATTACGAAGCAACGAGTCAATTGGCGCAAACCACATTGCGTTCCGTATTGGGCCAACATGAACTCGATGAAATGCTGGCCGAACGAGAGAAGTTAAACAAAGATATTCAAGAAATTTTAGATGCGGAAACAGACGCGTGGGGTATTAAAGTCGCCAACGTCGAAATTAAACATGTCGATTTAGAAGAAAGCATGGTTCGCGCCATCGCCCGCCAAGCTGAGGCTGAACGGGAACGACGGGCAAAAGTGATTAACGCAGAAGGTGAATTTCAAGCCGCCCAACGCTTAAAAGAAGCTGCTGAAATTCTAGCAAAACAGCCGCAGTCGTTACAATTGCGTTATATGCAAACCTTAATGGATCTAGCGAGCGACAAAACATCAACGATCGTATTTCCCATGCCGATTGATATTTTAAAAATTTTCGAAAAGAAAGTGAGTAATTAATTACTTAATACCGCATCCTCTTGCCACTGAAGGCTCATAAGTCAAGGTTTAAAAAGTTTCATGCCTTGCCCAACTCTTTTCTAGCTTCTGATTAGACCTCATTTCCGGAGTAATGGCGAACATCTCAACGTCGTGGGATCGGCCGTGATAGTAACGATAATTTTTCAGACTTCCTTCATGAGGAAATCCCACTTTTTTAAGCATTGCAATAGAGGCTGCATTTTCCTTAATTGTTTCTTCGCCTTGCTTTCCAGTTGCAGGGGCACAGTTCATCGGTTTGTAAAGCATCAAGAACGTGAAAACTTCTTGGGATTGCGGCCCGTTGAGATCGTTCAGCATTACAAACGCACGATTTGGTTAGGATCAACGATAAAGGTAGCACGTTCCGCTACGCCTTCTTTTTCGTTCAAAATACCGAGCCATTCTGACAAGTCACGTCGGATGTCGAACAGCATGAGGAGCGGTAAGTGGCTCAGTTCTTCTTTTTCTCCCCATCAAGCTAAATGGACAAATTCGGAGTCGATGCTGGCACCGAGCACCTACATCACAGTCAGCAAATTCGCCATTCAGTCGCCCAAATTCAGCAATTTTTGCCGGACACACAAAGGTAAAGTCCTTAGGCCAGAAGAAGAGGACGGGCCATTTGTTCGTATAGCTTTTTTGTTGATTTTGGTAAAGGCGTTGTTAACATCATTGCTAATTATAGCCTTTAATGAAAATGAAGGAAATTGTTCGCCGATTTTTATCATAATTTTCTCCTATAAAAATAGCAGTTGTTAACATTACAAAGGTATTAAAACAAAGAACCTATGATTGATAAAATTGATTATATTTATTATAATAATAGAATTTATTTATCATGCTTAGGTATCTGAAACATGAATATCCGTGATCTTAAATATCTACTTGCAGTCGCTGACTCTGCTCACTTTGGTAAAGCGGCTGAAAAGTGCTTTGTCAGTCAGTCCACATTAAGCGCCCAGCTTAAAAAGTTGTAAGAAGAGTTGGGGGTGAGGCTATTTGAGCGTAATAACAAACGCGTTTTAATTACACCGATCGGCCAAGTTATTGCGGCCCAAGTCCGTGTTATTTTGCAAGAAGTGGAAAAATTAAAAGACTTAGCACAAAACGCGCGAGATCCTTTTGCCGGCGTTTTCCACCTAGGCATCATCCCAACTCTCGGTCCTTATTTATTGCCTATTATCTTGGAGATTTTTAAAAAACGATTGCCCAAATTAAACTTGGTCGTTTACGAAAACAAAATCGAAAACACTCTTCATGAACTTCAGTAGGAGAGATTGGACGCTGTGATTTTAGCGCTCCCGGTTTCCCCCCATCTCGTAGTTCATGAATTATTCTGTGAACCATTTTACGTGGCTTTACCTAAGCATCATCCAATAGCTAAAAAGAAAAGTGTGACGCTGGCCGATTTTGAAAAAGAAACATTGCTTTTATTAGAGGAGGGGCACTGTTTGCGAGAACAAGCCCTGAAAGCGTGCAGCATGACCGAAGCGAAAACTGAAACGGGATTTAAAGCAACGAGCCTTAAGACATTGCGTCATTTAGTTGCGGCGGGTGCCGGAATTACTCTGTTGCCCGCGCTTTCAGTAAACGCTGAAAAAAGTGAGTTAGCCATTAAATCTTTTAATGTCACTATTCCTTCACGATCAATCGGAATGCTTTGGCGTGATTTTAGCATGCGAAATGAATGTTGTGAGACAATGGCGAAGTTAATTAGTGCAGAAGTGAAAAAACATCCGAAATTAAAAACACACGCGCCATTAAAGGTAATGGAAAGAAAATTAGAGTAGCCTGTATGAAGCGAAGCGGAATACGGGGATAATGCTATTAGATTCCGGTATTCCGCTTCATACGGGCTACGTTATAATTTCTTTTTGAATAATTCGTTTACCTGTTGCGGATTGGCTTTGCCTTTGGTGGCTTTCATTACTTGGCCGACAAAGAAGGCAATCAGTTTGTCCTTGCCGCTGCGGTATTGTTCAACTTGGATAGGATTGTTTTTGATAACCTCGTCGATGATTTTTTCGAGTGCTTTGGTATCCGTAATTTGCTTGAGTCCATATCGTTCAATAATGGTGTCCGCATCACCTTCTCCACCCCACATGGCTTCAAACACTTGTTTGCCCATACTCCCGGATAAAGTGTTATCGGCGATACGGTGCAGAAGGCCCGCTAATTGTTCAGCGTTGATAGGGCTTTGGGTGATAGACAGATTATTTTTATTTAATGCTGCCGCCAAATCCCCATTAATCCAATTAGCGGCTAGCTTGGGTGGAATGGTCTTATCTATTTTTAAGATAGTTTCAAAATAATTGGCTATTTCGATTTGAGTAGTCAGTAATTTAACGTCATAGTTACTTAATTGATAACCAGCTGCAAAGCGCTTGCGTTTTTCCCAAGAGAGTTCGGGTAATTGGTTTTTGATGGCTTCAACAAATTCAGAGCTAATTTCCACCGGTAGTAAATCCGGATCGGGAAAATAACGATAATCATACGCCTCCTCTTTCGTTCGCATTGAGCGTGTTTGGTCTTGGACGGCATCGTATAAACGAGTTTCTTGAATAATAGTCCCGCCGTTTTCGAGTATTTCTTTCTGACGGTTAATTTCAAATAAAATAGCGCGCTTCACAAAGCGAAATGAATTCACATTTTTAATTTCAGCGCGCGTGCCAAATTTTTCTTCACCTTTTGGTCGCAAGGAAATATTAACATCGCAACGAAAAGCACCTTCTTGCATATTTGCATCGCTTACGCCGATATAACGAACCAGGGAATGCAATGCTTTCAAATAAGCGACGGCTTCTTGGGCTGAGCGGATGTCTGGCTCGGAAACGATTTCGAGAAGTGGTGTCCCCGCCCGATTGAAATCAATACCGGAATAGCCTTGCATTCCTTCGTGAAAAGATTTCCCGGCGTCTTCTTCTAAATGCGCGCGGGTAATGCCGATACGTTTGGTCGTTCCATCCTCATTTTCAATATCGAGATGACCGTTTTGTACAATTGGGAAATTGTATTGACTAATTTGATAGCCTTTTGGCAGATCCGGATAGAAATAATTTTTACGCGCAAAAACCGAGCAAGGGGAAATAGAAGCATCTACACTGAGACCGAAACAAACAGCTAGTTTTAGGGCTTCTTTATTTAATACGGGTAAAACGCCAGGCAAACCCAAGTCAATGGCACAGGCTTGGGTGTTCGGTTCAGCGCCGTAAACGGTGGCAGCGCCAGAAAAAATTTTCGATTGCGTTCGCAATTGGACATGCACTTCAAGTCCGATAACGGGTTCCCATTCCATTTTTCTACCTCAATTTGGGCGATTGTTTGTGCCAATCGGTTTCTTGTTGATAGCGGTGTGTGATATTTAATAAACGGGCTTCTTCAAAATAATTCCCTATTAATTGCGCTCCGATCGGCAACTGATTCATAAACCCGGCGGGGAAAACGATCGCGGGAAGGCCTGCTAAATTAACGGCAATGGTGTAAACATCGGAAAGATACATAGCAACAGGATCTGCTATTTTTTCATTTAATTTAAAAGCGGTTGTGGGTGTCGCTGGGGTTAAGATCACATCCACCGTTTTAAACGCTTTCATAAAATCATCGCGAATTAATTGGCGAATTTTTTGGGCTTTCAAATAATAAGCGCCGTAGTAGCCGGCTGAAAGTACGTAGGTCCCAATCATAATTCGCCGTTTGACTTCCGAACCAAAGCCCTCAGTCCGCGATCGTTTGTAAAGTTCATCGAGATCAACGGGCTTGTCGCAACGATAACCATAGCGGAGGCCGTCATAACGCGCGAGATTGGATGAACATTCGGCTGGTGCTAATACGTAATAAACCGGGGCTGCAAAATCGGTGTGGGGTAACTGAATCTCAATAAATGTGGCACCCATTTTTTCCAGGATTTTTTTGACGGTTTCTATAGATTCAGCAATGGATGGATTTAACCCTTCGCCAAAATATTCTTTAGGTAAACCGACTTTTAAGCCTTCTAACGAAGTGGTTAACGTTGCGGTGTAATCGGGAACGCTTTTATTAATACTAGTGGAATCTTTTGCGTCGTGTCCGGCTAGGGCATTTAATAACAATGCAACATCTTCAGCCGTTTTCGCCATCGGCCCGGCTTGCTCTAAGCTCGAAGCAAAAGCGATCATGCCATAACGAGAAACTCGGCCATAGGTGGGTTTTAATCCTGTAATACCGCATAACGCTGCGGGTTGACGAATGGAACCGCCCGTATCCGTCCCCGTGGCCCCAGGTACAAGACGCGCTGCGACCGCCGTCGCTGAGCCGCCGGAAGACCCGCCGGGAACGCGTTCCAGGCACCACGGATTTTTGACAGTGCCAAAGTAGCTGTTTTCGTTGGAAGAACCCATGGCGAATTCATCCATATTGGTTTTACCAATTAAAATGGCTCCTGCTTTGTTTAGCTGCTCTACTACAGTGGCGTCGTAAGGGGCGATAAAATTATCCAGCATCTTTGACCCGCAACTGGTTTTGATGCCTTTGGTGCAGAAAATATCTTTTTGAGCGATGGGAATGCCGGTTAAAGAAGTGGCCTCACCTTTCGCTAAGCGCGCATCGGCGGCTTTTGCTTGTGTTAATGCGTATTCTTCCGTAATAGTAATAAAGCTGTTGAGTGTGGGATTGATTGTTTTAATTCGATCGAGAAAATGCTGGGTCAGTTCGACACTGGATATCGTTTTATCACGCAAATCCTGCTTTAATTCAGCAATTGTTTTTTGATGCATTTTTTATCCTTCATTGTCAATAACGATAGGAACCATATAAAGGCCGGCTTCAACCTGAGGTGCGCTTTTTTGAAATAAGTCACGCTGGTTGGATTCCGTCACGTGGTCCTCACGTAAGGGCTGCGTTTCATTGTAAGGGTGGGCGAGGGGTTCTACCGCGGACGTATCAACTTTATCCATTTTGATCACTAGATCAAACGTTTTGTTGAGTGATTCCAGTAAGGCGTCGTTTTCATTTTTTGGAATAATGAGCTTGGATAAATTTGCGATTCTGTCAATATCTCGAGACTTCAATAAAGCCATCGTACATCCTCCGATTTAAGTTGGGCATTATATCGAATCTTTAAGATCGTGTCGTCAATTCTCACGAGGGGGTTTAATGCACTTTCATTTGCAATATCGATTGTGATTGTAGTAATATCCATCACGGACTCTCCTTTTAAATTAAACTATTTAATAGCCAAAGTTATTATGGTACTCCGAAAGGATAATGCCGCGACCCTTAAGGTCAAGAAGGATGAGTCCATTTTTTTAAGGCACCTTAGGCGTGTGCCTAGAGCTCAACTTAAGGGGGCGAGGTAAAGAGGGAATATCAAGTAGTTGAAAA
>NZ_CAJRAM010000066.1 GCF_907164965.1 Coxiella endosymbiont of Ornithodoros maritimus | reverse complement strand
CCCCCGCGGGAGGACGACGGGTTTTTAAGTTTTTCACGCTTTACCACGGGTGGGTAATGATAGAGGCCCCTTGAATCTAAAAAATTTACAGCCACCGTAGTTAATAGAGCTCTTCCTTACATAAAAAAACTGTACACTCACGGTCCCTATCCCTGGATAACTGTAAATTGTTCCGCTCAGAAAACGGCAACAAAAGGCGCTAGCCGGGCAGGCTACAATAATGGCGAAATGAAGTTAATTACTCTAATTGATTCAGATCATCAAAAATTTAGCCTGACTCACCTTAAACCAGGCAAAATTAATGATGGCACAATAGGTATACAGCCCCAGTTTAATCCTCCTGCTTCTTTTGAGACCTCTCTTTCTCCGCCTCCTCTATCTACCTATTGAGTGCGTATATTACTACACAAAATAAAAGTAGGGTGCACTGATTTTTAAAATAACCCCTGCTTTTAAGAAGGGTTATTTATCCGACCAACTCCTTCTGGCAAGCGCTTCCCTCAACTTTAAATTTCAGTTAAAGTAAGTCTGCAATTTTTGCGTTGTCTAGTATAGGAAGGGATTTGTAATGTTCATACCTATGTTTAAAAAATTACGTGGTTTGATTTCAAACGATGTTTCAATCGATTTGGGGACAGCCAATACCTTGATTTATATGGTTGAGCAAGGTGGCATTGTGTTGAATGAACCATCCGTTGTTGCAATTCGTCGCGATGCTCGCGGGGGACAAGAAAGCGTAGCTGCAGTGGGAGCTGAAGCTAAGCGAATGTTAGGCCGCACTCCGGGCAATATTATGGCGACGCGACCGTTAAAAGACGGCGTTATTGCTGATTTTCACGTTACCGAAAAGATGTTGCAATATTTTATTCATAAGGTACATAAAACCCGATTCTTGCGCCCGAGTCCGCGGGTATTAATTTGCGTTCCTTGTGGCTCCACTCAAGTTGAGCGTCGCGCCATTAAAGAATCTGCTTTAGGCGCAGGTGCGCGTGAAGTGTATTTAATTGAAGAACCAATGGCCGCCGCGATGGGCGCTGGTTTACCGGTTGAAGAGGCTAGCGGTTCTATGGTGGTGGATATCGGCGGAGGAACGACTGAGGTCGCTATCATCTCATTGAGCGGTATTGTGTATGCGGAATCGGTGCGAATCGGTGGCGACCGTTTTGATGAGGCTATTATCAGTTATGTACGTCGTAATTACGGTGCTTTGATTGGTGAAGCTACGGCAGAGCGGATTAAACATGAAATTGCTGGTGCTTTCCCAAGCAATGAAGTAAAAGAAATTGAAGTGCGAGGGCGCAATTTAGCCGAGGGCGTGCCGCGCGGTTTTACCCTGACTAACAACGAAATCCTTGAAGCACTGCAAGAACCCCTTTCAGGGATTGTGGGTGCCGTTCGCGCTGCTTTAGAGCAAGCGCCTCCCGAGTTGGCTGCCGATATTGCAGAACGAGGAATGGTTTTAACAGGAGGCGGAGCCTTGTTAAGGGATATCGATCGTTTATTAATGGAAGAAACGGGCTTGCCAGTAGTGGTGGCCGAAGATCCTTTAACCTGTGTCGCCCGAGGTGGGGGACGAGCGTTAGAATTGATGCGTTCGATGGGAAGTGAATTTCTTTCACGGGATTAGGTGAAAATATCTTTGTGTGAAAGCTATTTTCAAAAGTAAGAATAGCTTGACGCATGCTGGCTCCCGCTGGTGCGGCGTGATGTATGAACAAGTTAATTTTTAAACGCTCTTCAATACCTGGGCTGCCCACCCTTATTTATATGATCCTAGCGATTGCATTGATCGTTTTAGATCAGAAGGCCATTTTTTTCCAGAAAATACGGGCTGATTTAGCCCTTACGGTCCTTCCCCTTCAATATTTAGTCAGCGTCCCCATAAAGACCATTCATTGGATTGCTATCAATGTCACTACTCAGGAACAGTTAGTGGCCGACAATGCGCGGTTACGCGCACACGAGTTGTTGTTGGAATCGAAACTGCAAAAATTGTTGGCGCTGGAACGGGAGAATGCCCAGTTACGGGCATTGTTGAAATCTACCGCCCATGTGGGAGGCGCTCGTGTGGTGGTCGCGCAATTACTGGCGGTGAATTTAGATCCTAACCTTCAACAGATTATTGTGGATAAGGGGATGCGGAATCATATTTATGTAGGCCAACCTGTGCTTGATGCCTATGGTGTGGTGGGGCAAGTGATTCACACTGGCCTGCTCACGAGTAAAGTAATGCTTATTTCTGATCCTAAAAGTGCTGTTCCCGTGCAAGATTATCGCAATGGCATTCGTGCCATCGCTCTTGGTATGGGTAGCTCAGGGAAGCTCCTTTTGATCAATGTTCCCGACACCAGTGATATCCAAAAAGGCGACCTTTTCGTATCTTCAGGACTGGGGTTGCGTTACCCGGTAGGCTATCCTGTGGGAGTGGTGTCTGAGCTTGAACGCGATCCGACTAAACGATTTGCAACGATTACTTTACAACCTTCGGCTCATCTTGATCAATCCCAGCAAGTGTTGATGACTTGGCCGAACAAAGCCTCGTTGTCTCAAGACGTCCATCAAGAATTGAACTTAAAAGAGAAAGAGTAAGAATAATGGAAGGTAATTATGTCAAAGACTTGTTAGGTACTAGCCTCACGCTAATAATAGCGATGATGTTGACGATATTGCCTTTGCCAGCATGGGCCGTCTGGTATCAACCCGCTTGGATCTTGATGGTGCTGTTATTTTGGATGATCGCTCTTCCGTATCGGGTGGGGATAGGGGCTGCTTTCATCTGGGGGCTGCTTTTTGATTTGCTGTCAGGCACGATATTGGGACAGCATGCATTGATATTCACCATCATCGCTTATTTTATTATCCGCTTTCAAGTGGTCATACACAGGCTGCCGAATTGGCAGCAAATGATACTCGTTTTTATCGCCACCGCTGTTTATTTAGCGTTACAATATTGGATTATGGCGATGGCTGGCGCATCACCAGAGGCAGCGAAATATTGGCTACCCCTCATGAGCACGACTCTCTTATGGCCTTGGGTACGAGTTTTATTAAAAGATTATCAGAGTCGTTTTAGATTAGGTTAATGATTAAAATTCTCCTACGAAGCTGTTTGAAGTGGGGAATGATGACAGCGGCGAGTCTTATCATTCTTTTTGCCGTTCTCATCAGCGCTGTCCGTCTAACCGTTTCGCTCCTCAACCACCAGCGCGATTTTTTTGAGCATTGGGCAAGTCATGCCTTACATCAACCGGTTCGTATTGGCCAAATCGCAACGAGCTGGTATGGTTTCAATCCTGCATTAACCTTCCAGAAAGTTATTGTGACGGGTCCCACCCACAAATCATTGTTGCGCGTTAGCCAACTCTCCATTAGAGTTAATCTCTTTCAAAGCCTAATTCATTGGCGTTTATTCCCCGGGCATCTCTGGTTATCGGGAGCGCGTTTCAACGTGTTTGAGGGAAAAGACGCTAAATTGAACGTCGAGGGCATGATCGCGCAAAAAAAACAGGTCTTTGCTGATTTAGGCGAGATGAAAAAAGTTTTTCTGGGCCTGCTGAATCAGTCCAACATCACGTTGAAAAACATTGATATTTATTATCACACAGTTGAAGGCCAGCTAATTCCTCTTACGCATTTATGCCTTAAAGTGACCAATGGGCTACTACATCAACAAATAGCGGGTGTGGGAAGTTTATCTCAAACCATCCCCACTCGATTTCGATTTTTATTGCAAAGATCTTCCAAAAACGCCGAATTATATCTGGATATTAAAAATCTTGTTTTTTCCCAATGGGAAAGTAGCTATTTCCTCCAAAAATATTTTAAAACGATATCGTTGACAGATGGTCGTGGGAATGTGCAACTATGGGCTAAATTTAAAAACGATGGGCTTGAATCTGTTCAAAGCGTTGTGAAAAGCGATCAGATTCGTTTAAGCATGGCCAAATCACATTCTCCTCTTTTTATCAATCAACTCAACGCTAATTTATATTGGCAACATTATGCGAACGGTTGGGGATTAACGGCCGATCATGTGAATTTGCAAATGAATGGAAGGCAATGGCCCGAACATACTTTTGGCGTCCGCGTCACGCACTTCCAATCGGGAATACGTCTTTTATTGAAAAACGATTATTTTAATTTGTCTGATATACAAACTCTCACCGCTGAAATAGGCTATCAGCCAAAACGAATTCAAACCCTGTTTCAGAAATTAAAACCTTCAGGGATATTGCGACATTTTACTTTACTTTATTCTCAACGCTCACAAACGCCTTATTATCACATCATAACTGGCTTTGAAGATTTAAATTTTCAACTTCAAGACGGTTGGCCTGGGGGGGCGCATTTAATGGGTGCAATTGACGTCGCAGCGGAGCACCCAGCATCGGGTTGGCGTTTTCAAGTATCACAATCAGATATTCAAAATAACAATTTACATTGGCACAGCGAAGGGTTTTTATCGCTGCCAACAAAAGGCTCTCCTTTTGTTAATTTACAGGGGAAACTCAGTCTAAAAAACATAAACGTCATTAAAAATTATTTGCCCTCTCGCGGTCTAAGTCCTCATTTACAAGCATGGTTAAATCAAGCATTCTCAACGGGAGAAATCGCCAGCGGAACGGTGAATTTTAAAGGACCGTTGGATCGGTTCCCTTTTCTTCATCAAGAAGGTTCTTTTGATGCTATTGCTAATGTTGATCGTGTTACCTTGAATTACCATTCTGGCTGGCCCGCTTTGCAAAATATCAAAGCCAAGGTAATGTTTCATAACAATCAATTATGTATCGTAGCGTCTCATGCAAACATATCCGGCAATCCCTTGGAGCATTTGAAAGCGGTTATTCCTGACCTGAAAGACCCTGTTTTATCGGTGAGTGGACATTCGACATCAAATCTTGCCAACGGATTTAAATTTTTAAAAGCTGCTCCACTTTCTGTTGCCAAACGAATGCAAAGCACTACCGCTCAGGGTCCCATGAATTTAAATTTAAAACTGAGAATACCACTGGATCATTCCAATCAAGAGGTGAGAGCCGAAGGCCAGTTAGCCGTTAAAGACGGCCAATTTTCCTTAAACAACTGGGAAATAATGCTCGACCATATCAATGGTAATTTCCGGTTTATTAATGAGGATTTTTCTGCTGACCAGGTTTTTGCAAAGTGGTTGAGGCTACCGATCGCATTCCATATTGTAACACTTAATCCCTTGAGTCAATCGCCCGTTTTGCAATTTGAAATGAGCGGCGAGCTTGCTATGCGAGCATTACAGAAAAAATTTAAATGGTCTGTTTTAAATTATTTAAATGGAGCAACTACTTATCGGGCACTTTTAAATTTACATGGGAAAGACTCGCAACAAGGTGGTTTAAGTATCTCAACCGATTTAAGCGGTATCCAATCCACATTACCTGCACCTTTTAATAAACTGTCTCAAGATGTTAGTTTTTTAACTTCCCACCTTTCTTTTTATGGGAATAAACTTTCAAATATTAAAGTGTATTATCAGGATTCTTCTAACGATGTAGCAACCTCGCTGCTTGTTTCACCCGTTAATAAAGGCTGGTCCGTCGATATTCAAAATCCATTAATGGCTGGGAATCTTCTAATTCCTAATCGGCTTGATGATTATTGGCGAGGGTATTTTTCACGTCTTTATTTGCCTGAATTTAAAGCTAAGAAGAAACAATGGAATTCACAGGCGTTGCCGCCGTTGGACTTAGCGGTTGATGACTTCCATTATAGTAAAAAAACATTGGGGAAATTAGCCTTGCAAACTTCACGAAGCATGGAGGGTTTAAGAATTGATAAACTTACTGTAACAGCGCCTTTATTTAATATCGATGCGACAGGAATGTGGCGAACGAAAATAGGGCGCTCGCAAACAACCCTTTCGGGAAGTTTTACGAGTCCTAATTTAGGCGATCTGCTAAAACAATGGAAAATTACCCGCTCCCTAGAGGGTGGGAAAGGCCGAGCGGATTTTTCCGTCAAGTGGCCGGGATCGCCTGACCAATTTAAAGTCGCTCAATTGAATGGCGATATTAAACTTGATTTCTATAGCGGACGAGTTAGCGGATTAACAGAAACCACTGAATCAGAACTGGACTTCGGCCGACTTCTCAATTTGTTTAGTCTGCAATCGCTTCCGAAATTGCCGCTAAATCTCGCTAATTTTTCTAAAAAAGGTTTTGCTTTTAATTTTTTGAGAGGTAATTTTTTATTATCAAAAGGAGTGGCAAAAACACAGAATGCTTCGTTAGTTGGGGATGTGGCGTGGGTGCAAATCAAAGGACTCATTGGATTTGCAAATAAAAATTATGATTTGCATTTACAAGTAGTACCAAATATTACTTCGACATTACCATTAATTCTGGGCCTCGCTGGTGGGCCGCTGGCTGGCGTAATCGCCTGGGTGGCCGATAAAATACTAGCCCCTCATGTTGGCAAAGCGGCACAGGTGAATTACCATATTACGGGCTCTTGGAATAAGCCTGATATCACACTGCCTGCACCCGCAGAAACTGAACTATCCTCTTAAAAGGGGTTTTTTAAAGAACTTTAATTAAGGTTTTTTTCGATACAAATTCAACTGTTTCTTTGACATTTATTATGAGTGATTTAATCCAAACGGCCTCCGATTCTCTTTTACGACCTTTCGATATCAATGCTAACGTTTTGGAAAAAATCATTGGGCGGGCGATGGGGCGCTTCGCCGATGGCGCTGACATCTTTTTACAAAGTATTCAGAAAGAAAGTTGGTTTTTGGAAGATGGAATTGTAAAAGGGGGTGATTTTAGCATTGATCGTGGGTTTGGATTGCGCGTTTTAAGCGGTGAAAAAACGGGCTTTGCTTTTGCAGATGATATTAACGTGAAAGCATTGCTCCAAGCCGCTCACTCGGCGAAAAGCATAGCGTATTCTCAAAGCGGCCAAGTGGTCAATGTGCTGCATAAAACGTTGGTTCGACCTTTGTACCCTCCTTCTAATCCGATTAATTCAATGCCGGCGGCTGGCATCGTTGATTTGTTAAGGAGAGTTGACGATTATGCTCGAGTAAAAGATCCCCGGGTTAAACAAGTCATTGTGAGTTTAACCGGCCAAAATGAAGTGCTACTTATCCTAAATAGCGACGGATTGATGGCGGCGGATTTGCGTCCGTTGGTCAGTATGCACGTCCGCGTGATTGTTGAAAAGAATGGCCAGCGGGCTCAGGGCAGCGCAGGTGGCGGGGCTCGGGGCGGTTATGAAATACTCACTTCGGCGGCGTTTCAATACGCCGACAAAGCGGTTCACCAAGCGTGTTTAAACTTAAAAGCCGATAATGCGCCTGCAGGTACCTTTCCAATCGTATTGGGGCCCGGTTGGCCGGCAATTTTATTGCATGAAGCGATCGGGCATGGTTTAGAAGGCGACTTTAATCGCAAAGGCAGCTCCGCATTTAGCGGACGGTTAGGAGAGCGAGTGGCTTCTTCCTTATGCACCGTGGTGGATGATGGAACAGTTCCGGACCGACGAGGATCGTTGAGCATAGATGACGAAGGAACAACGACGCAAAAAACCGTATTAATTGAAAAAGGCATTCTAAAAAACTATATGCAAGACCGGCACAACGCTCATTTAATGAAGATGTCCCCCACGGGGAACGGACGACGTGAGTCCTACGCTCATTTGCCTCTGCCTCGGATGACGAATACTTATTTGTTACCCGGGGAAAGTGATCCTCAAGAAATTATTGCTTCGGTAGAAAGAGGATTGTATGCGGTTGATTTCTTCGGGGGACAGGTCGATATCACTTCCGGGAACTTTGTTTTTTCGACTAGTGAGGCCTATCTCATTGAGAAGGGGAAAGTAACCCGACCTGTGAAAGGCGCTACTTTAATTGGCAACGGACCGGATGTGCTGACTAAAGTCTCAATGGTAGGAAATGATTTAGCTTTAGATTCAGGCATAGGCACATGTGGAAAAGCCGGCCAATCTGTCCCTGTTGGTGTTGGGCAACCGACCATTAAAGTCGATGCTTTAACGGTAGGGGGAGTTGATTAATAAATCACCCAGCACTTCTATACTAATTTCAGGAAACTGCCGTTCTTGATCGATGCATTCTTTAATTTGCACAATGGCTTGTCGAATATTATTCGGTGATATTTCACAAGGCGCATCTTCGCCTGGACAAGAAGCATCGCGCGTTCCTTTATCTGACCAGTGAGAGTACGCCAACGATAATCCTTCTTCTGTCTTGTGAAGACACGAACCCAATGCTCCGTGTTTTCCACAAAATAAGTCGTAATTTGATGCCATAATTGTCGGTATTCTTTTTCTTTATTTGGCTTTACATAGCCTCTATCTTTACATAGCCTCTATAAATAACAGCAAACATCCAATTGCTCCATTTTCATTATCGCACCCCAATGTGCCTTACTAACAGGAGTAATAGACAAACGATTGCCTTTGCGCAAAATTAGGAGATCTTTTAATTTTGGGTTTTGGCGTAATTCTTGCAGTGAAATAACCCCAGGGAATTTTTTTCGGAATTTAATATCGACCATTAGCCAACGTGGATTATCCGGCGTATTCTTAGGATCATAATGATGATCTTTCGGATCTAGAGCCGTCAGATCCGGATAACTTTCACGAACAATTTCAACCACGCCCACAATACCAGGTTTTTCGCAATTGGAATGATAGAAAAAAGCCAAATCCCCTTTTTTCATACCATCCCGCATAAAATTACGCGTCTGATAATTGCGAACGCCGTCCCAACTCGTGATTTTATTTTTTTCGCGAAAGAGATCATCAATACTGTAAGAGGTGGGTTCGGATTTTAATAGCCAATAACTCATAATGACCCTTTAACAAAGGGGATTATTTCTGCCACTTTCGTTTCGTTGCGATAGCTTGTTGCTCTCGGATAATTTTATGGCACTCAGTCTTAAATTGGAATATCAAAATTTTTTACAAGAACTGGATTTTATTTGATCGAGTTGTTCACTGATACGATCCACAATGATTTCAAATTTCATTGAGGAGGGTTGAACGAAACCATTGCTTGACAGTTATAGAAAGCAGTTGGTATAACCTGAGTTGTCGGAGGAAGGCTGGGCGAAACCTGCCTTTTGTCAATTGGTGGAACTACCGAGAGGAATTTATGAATAAAAACGAACTTATTGAAATTATAGCACAATCGGCTGACATTTCAAAAAATGCCGCGGGCCGCGCGTTAGATGCATTTGTTGATTCGGTAACAAAATCATTACAAGAAGGTGAAGACGTGGTTCTTGTCGGTTTTGGTAGTTTTACAACCAGTCAGCGCGCAGCTCGAACAGGCCGCAACCCACAAACCGGTGACGCGATGCAGATTCCTGCTGTAACAGTGGCTCGATTTAAAGCCGGCAAAAAACTTAAAGACGCAGTCAATAAAGAAAAAGTGTATACTTGATTAAGTACGGTAGATCAGCTATCTTCTGTGCCCCGGGGTCGATGATTCTAGGGCTTTTTTTTGGTATTTTGGGAGGGTGTTTGAGAAAATTTTGGGTGCTTAGCTCAGTTGGTAGAGTGTCGCCCTTACAAGGCGAATGTCGGGGGTTCGAATCCCTCAGCACCCACCATGCCTCAAAATTGTATTCTTATTGCAAAGGTAAGCCTTGAATAGCTTCAGCGAAAATAGGAGTGGTAGTTCAGTTGGTTAGAATACCGGCCTGTCACGCCGGGGGTCGCGGGTTCGAGTCCCGTCCACTCCGCCATTGTCTTGATTAGATGCCCATAAAAGTCTAGCAAAGTAGCCTGTATGAAGCGCAGTGAAATACGGGGATGATAGACGAGATCATTATTTTCCCGTATTCTGCTTTGGTCTATACGTATATGGCCCCAGGGTTGTTGTCAACAATCAGTTTTGACGAAAAGAACGTATATGCGGCTTCACAGAGCCACCGCATGAATTAGCCTCATCAACCTCAGGTTTTACCTTAACGTCCTTAACATCACATTGCCGCGTTTACTAATCCGCGACAAGACCTCCTTATTCTCACTCGCGTGTTGTGGAGGAACTAACCCAATAAACACCAACAACTTGCCAGAAACAGATGAAATTGATGAATGTCCCTCCCCGTTCGCATAAACCGGCAGCGCCGTTAAATCCCCCCGGCTGCGCTGTACCCGTTGACAATCCTCATTGGTTTTTACCACGGCTTT
>NZ_CAJRAM010000065.1 GCF_907164965.1 Coxiella endosymbiont of Ornithodoros maritimus | reverse complement strand
TTTTTTACAAAAGCTATTTTATACACTCTTTAGGAGGGAGCTAGATGATTATCAGGTATGGGTTCTATCACATTCCTCACAAATGGTAAAAACTAAAAACTTAAACCCGTCATCCCTGCTCCCTCATCGTCCCCACGCAGGCGGGGGACACAGCGCACTACGTGCGCGCTGTGCGCTAAAAGCGCGCCTGGACTCCTGAGCGGAATCACCAAGTTTAAAATGGAAATACCTGTGACTTGTGGATAATGATATGGTAAAGACATGACCCCTTTTCCTTTGCATGCGTTCTTGACTTTTCGTACAATTTTTATTCATTTAGAAGCAATATTTTCTGTACCTATTTTGTGAGGAAGTCCATTGAATCTCTAATGAAGAGAGTTCATTAATTGCTTATAGTCCTTTCCCCTTGAACCAAATATTAGTGACTGTTCTTCCATCGTCGATAGAGTAAAAAGAAGAAAAAAGGGGGAAGAAGAAGAAGGTGCGAAGGTAAGCTTCTTAGAAGCGCTTTATAGCCCCAATACTTATAGTTACCAGCCATCTCCAAGCTTGCAGGAATTTGATGCTAATTAATATTTGCTAACTTTAAACGAGTTAGAGGTTTAAGAAAAAAATTAAAAATACTTGGGTAGATCTGCGATAAAATCACTTATGTTGCCCTTGATTAGCCTTACAATGAAGGATTGGATTTTTTTAAGGGTCTCCATCGTAATCTTGAAGTAGATGTGATGGATTCTTTTCTTGATGAGGACCCGGAAAAGAATATCCGGCAGCGCTTGAACTTTACAATATCATTGGAGCGCTCCCTGTTTAATTTACCCCAGTTAGGTCAGGGAAATCTCAAGAGTGGCCCCGTTAAAAACTTTCTACAGGCAGTAAAAGAGGGCGTCGGGAAATTAAATGCCTGTCCGACCGCTTTATTAGGAAGCGCTATCAGTCTAGAAATATTGACGAAACGTCAGTTATTGCATAGCAGCACTGAGGAATCAGTGGTCGTTTTTTGTCTGATGAAATTTACACAATAATTCCCGATGTTTGTAATAGAATTCTGAAAATAATAGCTGTATCCGCGGGCCTTATGGAGTACGGTCGTAAAATGGTTTATCCCTTACTTCATAAGCGCTTCCCCGCCTTCCATTTGGCTGTCTTAGAAGAGCATCGTGATCGATTTTTACAGATGCTATTTCGCCAAGTGGGAGCGCCATCCCCTTATCAGCAACAAGACCCCATCCAATTGGGTAATGCCTCCTTACTTTGTTCGTTTATTCTTTTCTTAACTCATGCTTAGCCTTTCCAATCAGTGTTCTCCCAGAAAAATCGAGGATAACTTTCAAACGTTCGTTTCATGATAAATTAAAAATAATTTTAGAAGAGGCGGATCGTCATCAATGGAGATTTAGTGATACCAAAGCAGCTATAAAGAATGAGTTATGAGCGGTAGCTCAACCTGGTCAGTCGCCCTCGGGTGATAAATTTTTAGTCTATTCTGATGATTGGCAAATGACCCTAAAATACAAAACCTCATTGCACGAGCCGCGCAATCCTTATCTTGACCTGCTTAGCGCAGCCTATTCCCGGTTAAAGAATATTTCTAAAACTTTCGAAGAGATGGTTAACCGTTATTTTTTTCCATCTCGTTCCCAACCCTCATTACAAACGATTTTGAAAGAAGTTCAATCACTTGTCAATAACCATCCTAATAGTTTAGTTATTGTCCAGCGCTGGTTGACTCAACAACGCGATGATATCGTCGCAACGTTGGCTAAGCCGGATTGGCGGCTGAGCCTGGATTTTAAGGATCGATCAGTCAATTTTTTACCTGTTAAATTGACTCCCTGCCTCTGTTGCTGTGCTTGCTTTGGTTTCCTGCTGGGGGAAAATCGGAGAAGAATTACTTAGTCACCTCTTTAAGGCAATGTGGTCACACAAGGTAGTAATGAGACTTCACCGGCAATTCGCTGGGTGTCCCCGTATCGCTGTTTTACCCAGTTTTGTGGGAAGTTTACTTCTGTCAAGCATCTTACAACCCTCTCGTGAGTCCGATCTCGTTCTTTTTCCTTGAATTACAATAGATTACAAAGAGGAATCGGTGTGATTTTTTAAATAGTTTGAAGCACGGGTTTTCGAAGGAAGCAGGCAAGCTTTGGCAACGTTCTGTATTTTTTTGCTGGCGATGAAAAAATCATCTCCTCATCATCAGTCATTTCATGGACCTACTGCAAATGGCGCATTCACTCGATAGTTCGCAAAAAGCCGTGTTAGTAAGGCCTTTTTTCGATGTCTAAGCTGGAATCGAACATATCTGGTATTTCATCTTTATTTGATGGCTTAAATCCTACTCAGTTGAAGACTCTGATAGGAATGTGGGGTCAAACGGAGGGAGATTCTTTTTTTGTATCTATTAACTAAAGTGGCTAGATTTTCTGCTGTAAGATTTTCAAATTTGCTAATTCAACTCACTATTTGTTAACCGGATTAGAACACATGTTTGAACAAGGTGATTCTGAATTCAAGGAAATGCTCAGGGGTCATTTAAAATGATATAATTTGGAAAGCTCTGTCGGCCAGCCCTGGATATGGTTCTGTGTTGGCTCAGAGGAGACGATTAGGATAAGGAAGCTACTTTTCACCCTTAATGAGATTTTTGAACCCCTCTCAAATAGTTCCTTTTATTGCGAATGAAATGCGGACTAAGACTGGTTTAGAACGCTTATGCACCGACGAGGAGATGAGGGATTTATTATGGCATTCTTCTACGAACAGCGGTTTGCTCCCGCAAATAGACAGGAACTAAAACAACCACCGGTCATCCGATCATAAGGATGCGGGCATATCTTCGGAGCACAATAAAATTAGATGCTGTCGAAATACCCCGCTGGATGACTCTTTGTAAGTCTGAAAAAGATTTGGAATGGGTCGCGTTTATTTTCCAAATAAATAAGAAGGGAGCACAAAAAAGATAGAAGACATTCCATTTAGTAAGAATGAGCAAGAAATATTTTTTTAGTTACCTTTGTATAACCTCCGAAGGCATAAACCTTTTGTTTAATCTGAAAAGGAGCTTGTTGCGGTGGATAGATAATGGTCCGGAAACGGTGAATACGGTATTTAGATGCTTTGTTTCAAAAGTCTAACCGCTTCTCTTACTCTTTATCCTATCTTGGAGTAGAAAATATAGCTCTATAACATGGGTGAAAATATTTTATTACGATTATTAAAAATCGATGAGGGTAGAGAGGTGTTTTTTGGTTCGAGGGTTGATGCATTAGGAAAAATAAAGCTACCTGAAGAAATACAGCGGATGATTTTCGATTATTTCATACAAATTGACCATCGTCCCTCACTGCCTCGCTTTATTAGTATATTGGAGAACGCATTTCCCAATACTCAACAGCAATTTTTTTCGAAAATAATGCGTCTGAAATGCTACGATTGCTTAAAAGAAAAAATTATCAAGGACGATAATAGCATTGACTGGAAAGAATTGAGCATTCTTTACACCCTTCGTTTTCAGTTTTTCAATTTAAGTGCAGTCAAGGAGGTCACGGGATGAGTTTTATGCATTACGCATGCGCAAACGCCGATAGCAGGAAAATATTATTTAGCCAGAGGGGGTTGCTCACGTTACTTTTGCCACAGATAGCTAAAGCAAAAAAAGAAGGTGAAGAGAGAAAGTTGGGAAGGTCGTGATCGACGGTTTTTTTAGGCCCTCTACGAAGAGACGACCTACTAATTCACCTTTCCAAGTTTTCTGCCAAGAATGTGCGTTTACCAACAAATCGGTACAAGAGGAATTGTCTCTATTTTTGTTTCTTCTTCCCCAAACCCAAAGAAAATGGCAATCCGTTTTTTTAGAAGGTGTCGAACATTCGTCGTTATTTTGGTTATCTCAGAGTGCAAGTGCGCGAACTCTTTTATTAACTAATTAATATAAATCTTTCAAAGAGATAATAAAACAAATATTATTAAAGGAAGGACATCATATATTTGGGGATCTGTCGATTGAACATAGCTTGCAGAATAAGTGGGTTGATGGGTATATAATTTATTGGTTAGTGAAAGATGACGTAGGTGTAAAACTATTTTTTGATCCTCAGGGAGGGTTACTATACTCTTTTGAAAATGAAGGCTTAACAGGCCTGGTCCGCTGCATTTTTTTCTTTATTGTTACCTACCTCTACAGCAGAATCGATCTTGGATTCCTTGTGGTTGGGAGGCTATGCTTCCCTTATTTCTCCGTGGTTTGACAGGCTTTCAGACAAGTCTTTATTAATTTGTAATAATTATGATTTCTTCTTGTTTTTAGTTAAAGGTAAGAGCGCAGTTAAAGTGGAGATCATACAACGATGGCGGTTTGGCTAGAAAGAATGTTCTCAAAAGGACGCTTATCGTCAATTTCTTGGATCCCTAAGCGACGAACTTCCTTATTCTAACTATCAGTTTGCTAACTTTTTTAAGGAAAATTCAGATAATCATTTTTTTTGTTTGCTAAATACGGTCTTGCAAACGATATTTTTGAGCAACCTTCGTTTAAGGAGGCTGAATGGTTATCAAAGGAAAAAGCTTACTAGAAGTATTGGACAAAGATGAGAGTACGCAGTGCGTTTCTTTGGGGTTAGAAGGAAAAATAAAAAATGCGCAAGAGCCGCCTCGTTCGATCTCTGAAGCTAGTAGCCGTAGTCAATTTTTTCAACCCTCCACTCCCTTTTCATTTTCATCTTCATCAAACCAGTCTGAGGAGAAGCCTGCTAAAAAGGCGAAGCATGATTCTCTCTGGAGCAGATAACGTTGCAATTGTAAGAATAGACAAATAAATTGCTTGCTCCTTCCTGGCCCGCTAGTGTATAATATGCTCAAAAAATAATATTAAATCAACGGATTAGAAGATTTTTCGGTTTGAGCGAGTTAGTATATGCTTCAAAATATTCATGAACGCGTCAAAGGGTGGATTGCTGGTCTCATTCTGGCGGTTGTCTCTCTTTCCTTTGTTCTTTGGGGTGTCCAGTATTACTTGCAATCAGAAGGGGGGAAGAATAAGACGGTTGCTAAAGTTAATGGCGAAAAAATTTCAGAGAATGAATTAAACGCTATTTTTCAGCGGTTGCAACGGGCTTATACCCTTCAAAGGGGACAGACGCTTGTTGGCGCAAAAGTCGAGGCGCTCAAAGAACAGGCCTTGCAAAATTTGATTATGAATCATGTGTTATTGGACTCAGCCGAAAAAATGGGGTTTAACATCAGTCCCGTTCAGATCAATCAAATTATTACCGTGTTACCCGCATTCCAAGAAAATGGGAAATTTTCCCCGCAACGGTTTCAACAATTTCTCTATGAAAATTTATTAACGAGCGCTCAATTTGTAGCGCAATTCCTTCAGGTATTTTTGATTCAACAGGTTAAAAAAGGAATCACCGGCAGTGCCTTTGTATTACCTAATGAAATAAAAAACAGTTATGAATTAATCAATCAGACTCGTGATTTTAGTTATATGATTATTTCGAGCGCCCCCTTTTTGAAGGAGAGCAAAGTCACACCGGAAATGATCACTGATTTCTATCAGAAACATCGTGAATCGTTTAAGGTACCCGAGAAACTTAGTATCGCTTATTTGCTTTTATCTCCTGAAATGATTCGTCAGCAAGTTTCTGCGAATGATCACGAGATTAAAAAATATTACGAAAAAAATCGAGAAGAAAAATCTTTTAACCAAGTTAAGGATCAAATTAAACAAATTTTACTACAACAAAAAATAAATATTTTGCTGACTAAAAAAAGCGATCAATTATCAACAATTACTTACACAAACCCTACCTCCCTGGAGCCGGCCGCACGCCAATTGAATTTGAAAATAAACACCACGCCGCTTTTTAGCCGTAAAGGAGAAAAAGAAGGAATTGCCGCCAATGCAAAAATAGTGGCAGCAGTGTTTAGCGACGATGTTTTAAAAGGCAGAAATAATAGCGATGTAATCGAATTAAAAGACGGTAGTTTAGTAGTTTTAAGAGTAAAAGAGCATCAACCCAGTCATTTGCTTCCTTTAAAAACCGTTTCTTTGCAAATTGAACACCAATTGAAAACACAATTAGCTCAAGCAAAAGCGAGTCTTTTAGCAGGAGAAATTCAAAATGAAATACATGAGGGACGATCAGTCGAAAATATTGTTAAAGTTAATCATTTATTTTGGCGAAACGAAAAGGAGGTTAAGATAAATAATAAATCTATTTCCGCAGCTATAATGGCAAGCGCCTTTTCGATTCCATTAAAAAAAGATCATTCTATAACAACTACTGTTTTAAATAATGGCGATTCCGCTGTTGTTCAATTAATAGCGATTAAGCCCGCTAATTTTAAAAATATAACCGAGAAACAAAAGAATTCATTAGAGAATTTTTTGTCAATTCAGCGCGGTAATCTCGAGTATCAATCTTATATGCAGGCGGCACGAAGTCGTGCAAAAATTAAAATTAATTCGCCTTCTTGAATAATAAAAATTTAATTAAATTTTGTGCATTGATTGATGTTTATTCAAAATTCATTTATTACTTCCATTCCATTACGGATCTGATAAGATCATCTTTCTCTGGATGTTGACGATTAAATATTCCAATTATTTAAAATAATACTGTAAATATGTTTTTGCGAAATTGCTTGTACATAATGTGAGCGATTTCTGGTTTTCCATGCAGGAATTTTAGACTCTCATTCCTCTCATTAAAACTTAAAAATCCTAACCTTTTGATATTTAAGCTTTTTTTCAGCCTCAGTGTTCACCAATTTTTAGTCGCTTTCTGATAGGGCAGTTTATATTTCTGAAGAAAAGCTGAAGTGATATATTGAAAATCCCTCAGTGGGAAACGTGAGGGTTTAGAGTAGCTGATAAGCAAGGCGAGTTTAGCTGAGGCCTCTAGGGTCTCGGTGGACAAGGAGCTCCTCGGTGTACTCTAAACGTAATGAGGTAGTCTAAGGTCTCTGTGTATCAAGGATGAAGCTTTTGGGCAAGGAAGCCCCCGCTACAGATCCTCCAGATTGTCCTAATGAAGAGGACCGCTTTTGCGATCCTTTTTTTCCTCACTTTCGCCTTTTCCCAGGAGAGGGGTGCGATTAAAAGTATAGGTTTTCAACAAATAGCCTGTATGAAGCGCAGTGAAATACGGGGATGATAGACGAGATCATTATTTTCCCGTATTCTGCTTTGGTCTATACGTATATGGCCCCAGGGTTGTTGTCAACAATCAGTTTTGACGAAAAGAACGTATATGCGGCTTCACCGAGCCACCGCATGAATTAGCCTCATCAACCTCAGGTTTTACCTTAACGTCCTTAACATCACATTGCCGCGTTTACTAATCCGCGACAAGACCTCCTTATTCTCACTCGCGTGTTGTGGAGGAACTAACCCAATAAACACCAACAACTTGCCAGAAACAGATGAAATTGATGAATGTCCCTCCCCGTTCGCATAAACCGGCAGCGCCGTTAAATCCCCCCCGGCTGCGCTGTACCCGTTGACAATCCTCATTGGTTTTTACCACGGCTTT
>NZ_CAJRAM010000064.1 GCF_907164965.1 Coxiella endosymbiont of Ornithodoros maritimus | reverse complement strand
CACATATTGAGCGCCTAACCCCTCTCGTGTGGATCACCTTACCCCACTCATCAATCCCACACAGTTGAAAAACCCCTTTTGCAATAAATACCAACACCAAGTATTTTAATATCTTTCATGGCCCTGCTCCTTTTTTTAAAAATAGAAACTCTATGTTGGCGCATTATAACGCCCTCTTTAAGGAGGGGCACTTTTCATTAGGTTACTTGTTGAAAACCTACACTTCTAATCGCATCCCCAGGAGAGGGCAAAGTGGGGGTGGGATAGCGCGCGCTTTGTGTTATCTTTTTGATTCCGCTAGAATGGCGCCAGATTTCAGCATTGAGAGGATTCATATGCAGCGTCGACCATTAGTGGCTGGCAATTGGAAAATGTATGGTTCGCGCGAAAGCGTGGGTCAATTATTGAGAGCATTAAAACACGCTTGCGAGCGTCTGGAAACCGCGGAGCTCGCTGTTTTCCCCCCTTTTGTCTTTTTGCAGCAGTGCAAAGAGGCGCTGATGCGAACGCAAATCTCTTGGGGTGCGCAGGACGTTTCCGAATTCGAAGGAGGTGCTTATACGGGGGAAGTCTCTGCTGCCATGCTGCGCGATTTCCATTGCCAGTATGTGATTGTTGGCCACTCGGAAAGGCGTCGGCATCACGGGGAAACCAATGAGCAAGTGGCTGTAAAGGTTAGGGCAGCCCTCCGTTGCGGTATTCGTCCCATTATTTGTGTAGGGGAAACTGAAAAGCAGCGCGATGCTGATCAGACATTATCATTGATAAAAGAGCAACTTGCAGTTGTATTGCAGATGAACGATAATTTGGCCTCGTTGGAAGGCATGGTGGTGGCTTATGAGCCGATGTGGGCGATTGGAACAGGAAAAAATGCAACGCCTTCGCAAGCAGAAGAAGTGCACACCGCCATTCGAGATCAATTACATCGTCAGGATGCGACACTAGCCGAAAGCACGCGGCTTTTATATGGGGGTAGCGTTAAGCCGGATAATGCAGCCGCTTTGTTTGAAATGTCAAATATAGATGGGGTTTTAGTGGGTGGTGCTTCTTTGGAAGCTGAACAATTTTTAAAAATAGGGCAACAATGCAATCAGTCATTTTAATTATTCATGTGCTTATCGCCGTTTCTCTGATCGCGTTAGTCTTACTGCAGCATGGCAAAGGCGCTGATGCGGGTGCTGCATTTGGAAGCACCTCTTCCAACACGATGTTTGGCAGTGTGGGCGCGACACCGTTTTTAATGAAAGTAACGATTTTTTTAGCGGCGGCTTTTTTTGCAACCAGTATTGGCTTGAGCTATTTGGGCTCACGGCATCCAGGAACGATGACGTCTCCTTTGCCATCAACGCAAACAGCGCCGCCGAGTGTGCCTAAGAGTTAAAACGATAACGCCGAAGTGGTGGAACTGGTAGACACGCTGTCTTGAGGGGGCAGTGGGGAAACCCGTGCCGGTTCGAGTCCGGCCTTCGGCAAACCTTATTAGTGATCTAAAAAAACGTTTTGGGTGATACTAAAGAAAAAGTAGTAAATATCTTTAGTGCTACCCTCCACTATTCCTCTCCCACTTGCGGGAGGGGCTAGGAGAGGGCAAAGAACCGCAGCAGTTAGGTTTAACTCCCTTTCCCTAACCCTTTTCCCAAGGAGGAAGGGGCAATTAAGAAGGTGTGCTCGTGTTAGCGAATTATTTTCCTATTTTAGTTTTTTGGGGCATAAGTTTATTTATTGCTGTGCTCGCCTTGACGATGAGTTGGTTCTTTGGACCCCGGCGGCCGGATAAAGCAAAATTATCTCCCTACGAATGTGGATTTGAAGCGTTTCAAGATGCGCGATTACCTTTTGATGTTCGTTTCTATTTAGTCGCTATCCTTTTTATTATCTTTGATTTAGAGACTGCTTTTTTATTTCCGTGGGCGGTTGTCTTGCGCCATATTGGTTGGTTAGGTTTTTGGGCGATGATGGTTTTTCTCGCTATTCTTGTTGTCGGATTCATTTATGAGTGGAAGCGCGGGGCTTTAGAATGGGAGTAATGCTATGCAACAACTGTTAACTAAAGAAGGTTTTTTACTTACCTCCCTGGATGATTTAGTGCGTTGGGCGCGCAGTGGTTCATTATGGCCGATGACTTTTGGCCTGGCCTGTTGCGCGGTTGAAATGATGCAGTGTGCTTCCTCCCGTTATGATCTTGACCGTTTCGGTGCGGGCTTATTTCGCCCGAGTCCTCGGCAATCCGATGTAATGATCGTTGCTGGCACCCTTTGTAATAAAATGACGCCGGCTTTACGTAAAGTTTATGACCAGATGGCTGAACCGCGGTGGGTGATTTCGATGGGTTCATGCGCCAACGGTGGCGGCTATTATCATTATACTTATTCTGTGGTCCGTGGTTGCGACCGCATTGTGCCGGTGGATGTGTATGTCCCCGGCTGCCCGCCCACCGCAGAAGCTTTATTTTACGGTGTTATTCAACTTAGAAATAAAATTCGGTATCGCAATATTTTTAATCGTAAAGACGCATAAGGGAAAACAATGGCTAATAAACAGACCTTAATAGATGCCATTAACGACCGTTTTAATTCACAAATTGAAACAGTCGTGCCAGGCGCCGACATGGTTACGGTTGAATTACTGCCCACCCACTTATTAGAAATCTGTACTGCCTTACACGACGCTCCGCCTTTTAATTTTGAATTACTGCTCGACGTCTGCGGCGTGGATTATTTAGAGTACGGCGTGAGTCCCTGGCGTACGGAAAAAACCACCAATACGGGATTTAGTCGAGGATTTGAAGAAGTCGCTCAAGAGCAGATAATTCCATGGAATAAGCCTCGTTTTGCCGTTGTTTATCATTTATTGTCGCTTCGTCACAACCATCGAATCCGTTTGAAAACCTATGTGGAAGGCGACCCACCGCTGGTACCATCGGTTATTAAAATATGGAGTTCCGCTGATTGGTACGAGCGTGAAGCGTTTGACCTATATGGCATCGTATTTGAAGGTCATCCGGATTTACGACGTTTGTTAACAGATTACGGTTTTGTTGGTTATCCGTTTCGTAAAGATTTTCCCTTGATTGGCGAGGTCGAGCTTCGTTATGATGCAGCGCAACAACGCTGTGTTTATGAGCCTGTCAGTATCCAACCGCGGGTACTGGTACCGAAAGTGATTCGCGTTGATGGCCGATATGAAAAAGGCGAGAAAGAAAATGGCTGAAGTTCGCAATTACACGTTTAATTTTGGACCGCAACACCCTGCCGCGCATGGTGTTTTGCGGCTTATCGTTGAAGTGGATGGCGAAGTAATTCAGCGCATCGATCCGCATATCGGTCTTTTGCACCGGGCAACTGAAAAATTAGCGGAAAGTAAGCCTTACAACCAAACCATTGGCTACATGGATCGGCTTGATTATGTATCCATGATGGCGAATGAGCACGGCTATATATTGGCGATCGAGAAACTTCTGAGGATCGAGCCTCCGATTCGAGCAAAATACATTCGGACGATGTTCGATGAGATTACTCGAATATTAAATCATTTATTGTGGTTGGGCGCGCATGCGTTGGATGTCGGGGCGATGACTGTATTTCTCTATTGCTTTCGCGAGCGCGAAAATCTGATGGATTGTTATGAAGCCGCGTCCGGCGCGCGCATGCACGCGACTTATTATCGCCCCGGCGGGGTTTACCGCGATTTGCCGGATAGCATGCCAAAGTACAAACCTTCACGATGGCACAGTGAAAAAGCCGTCAAAAAAATGAATGAGGTGCGTAAAGGTTCCCTGTTGGATTTTATTTGGGATTTTACAGAGCGTTTCCCCAAACTAATTGATGAATATGAAGGTCTGTTAACGGACAATCGAATTTGGAAACAACGGACGGTAGGTATTGGTGTGGTATCTGCAGAGCGGGCGCTGCAATTAGGTTTTACAGGCCCCATGTTGCGGGGATCGGGCGTTGAATGGGATCTTCGGAAAAAGCAACCGTACGCCGCTTATGATCGGGTGGATTTTGATATCCCTGTTGGCCGAGAAGGCGATTGTTACGATCGGTATTTAGTTCGCATTGAAGAAATGCGTCAATCGAATCGTATCATTCGACAATGTGTCGAATGGCTGCGTAAAACCCCCGGGCCGGTCATGATCGACGATTATAAAATCGTACCACCGCAACGAGAAGTCATGAAGCGCGATATGGAAGCCTTAATTCATCATTTTAAATTATTCACGGAAGGCTATATTGTTCCGGAAGGAGAAGCTTATGCTGCCGTAGAGCAACCAAAAGGTGAATTCGGTGTTTATATCGTTTCAGACGGAGCGAATAAACCTTATCGAGTTAAGGTTCGTGCGGCGAGTTACCCCCATCTAGCGGCCATGAACGAAATGTGCCGCGGGCACATGATTGCAGATTTAGTCGCCATTATTTCAAGCATTGATATCGTCTTTGGTGAGATTGATCGTTGATGAATGAACAGACAGAACAGTTTATTTTAGATGAAGCCGTTATAAAAGAAATCGACCGTTGGTTGGTCAAATACCCGACTGACCAAAAACGGTCAGCGGTTGTACCGGCTTTATTATTTATCCAAAAACAAAATAACGGCTGGCTCAGTAAAGCAGCCATGAACGCGTTAGCCGATTATTTGCAATTGCCTCGTATTTGGGTTTACGAAGTCGCTACTTTTTATGACATGTATAATCTTAAACCCATGGGCAAACATAAAATTAGCATTTGTCAAAATGTTCCTTGTTTTTTAAGGGGAAGCGATGAAATTGTTGCTTGCGTTAAAGAGCGGTTGGGTATCGATTTTGACGAGACCACATCCGATGGTTTATTTACGCTAAGAAGTGTTGAGTGTATGGCTGCTTGTGGTGGCGCGCCGATGTGCCAAATTGACGATCAAGAATACCATGAAAATTTAACACCTGAAAAAATGATAGCGATCATTGATAAATTAGAGCGGGAGTCGAAAACGAATGCTGACTAATGCGGTTTGTTACCGAACATTGCATTTAGAAAAACCCTGGACGTTAGAATCCTATGAAAGCGTCGGCGGTTACCAAGTGTTACGAAGAATTTTAAAAGAAAAAACGCCGCCTGAAAATATCATTAATGAAATTAAAGAATCCTCATTACGTGGTCGCGGTGGCGCTGGATTTCCCACCGGTTTAAAATGGAGTTTTATTGCGCGTGATAAACCTGGCGGAAAATACGTAATTTGTAATTCCGATGAAAGTGAGCCAGGCACTTTTAAAGACCGCGATATTTTACGGTTTAATCCCCACCAAGTATTAGAAGGTATCGCTATTGCCTGTTACACTCTTAGCGCGACTGTCGGCTATAATTTTTTGCGTGGTGAATTTTGGGAGCCGTTTAATCGTTGCGAACAAGCCTTAGCACAAGCGCGCGAGGCGGGGTTGATTGGAAAGAATGTTTTAAACTCCGGTGTGGATATTGAAATATTTAATCATTTTAGCGCCGGTGCATATATTTGTGGTGAAGAAACAGCACTCATGAATTCATTAGAAGGCAAGCGCGGCTGGCCGCGGTTTAAGCCGCCTTTTCCGGCTAATTTTGGGTTGTATGAACGTCCTAGTAATATTAATAATACTGAAACGTATGCCTCCGTGCCAGTTATTTTAGAAAAAGGTGGGAGATGGTTTGCGGATTTAGGTCCTCCCAAAAATGGTGGTACAAAAATATTTTCTGTCAGCGGTCATGTGACAAAACCGGCTAATTATGAAGTTCCCTTGGGGATTCCTTTCGCGGATTTATTAGCATTGGCTGGCGGCATACGGGAGGGAAGTGAGTTAAAGGCTGTGATTCCCGGTGGAAGTTCGATGTCGGTGTTGCCTGCCGAGGTGATGATGAAAGCGATCATGAGCTTTGACGGTTTGGTTGAAGCAGGTTCGATGCTAGGTTCTGGCGGCGTGATGGTGATGGATCAAGCAACGTGCATGGTGAAAGTCCTTGAGCGCATTTCAAAATTTTATATGCACGAATCGTGTGGCCAATGCACGCCTTGCCGTGAAGGAACAGGGTGGCTTTATCGATTAGTTCATCGAATTGAAAAAGGCGAAGGAACGAAACGCGATATAGAGCAATTAAGCAGAGTCGCAAAGAGCATCGAAGGCCACACCATTTGTGCGTTTGGTGAGGCGGCCGCATGGCCCGTCAGCGGAATGTTGAAATATTTTTATCATGAATTTGAGTACCATGTGACACATGGAAAGTGTATGGTGTGACCGAAAAATTTAGGTAACTAATTATGGTAGAACTCGAAATCGACGGCAAAAAAACCATTGTGGAAGAGGGCGCTTCGATTATTGAGGCGGCGGATGAAATGGGCGTTTATATTCCCCGTTTCTGTTATCACAAAAAATTATCCGTGGCTGCCAATTGCCGCATGTGTTTAGTTGAAGTGGAAAAATCGGGAAAGCCATTGCCTGCATGCGCGACACCCGTTACTGCGGGCATGAAAGTATTTACGCAATCAAAAAAAGCACTGGAAGCCCAGCGTGCAGTGATGAAATTTTTATTAATTAACCATCCTTTAGATTGCCCTATCTGCGATCAAGGAGGGGAATGTGAGTTACAAGATTTAGCTATGGGATTTGGTCACGCGCATTCCAATTATGAAGACACGAAACGGGCTGTTTTTAGTGACGATATCGGTCCGTTGATTGAAACGGAAATGACTCGCTGTATCCAGTGCACGCGTTGTGTGCGGTTTGGGGAAGAAATCGCTGGATTACCGGAGTTGGGCGTCATTAATCGGGGTGAAAAAGAAGTTATATCTACTTACGTAAAGCATTTCATGCGATCAGAGTTGTCGGGAAATATCATTGATATTTGCCCCGTCGGTGCGTTAACCGATAAACCCGCTCGTTACAAAGGCCGTGGTTGGGAATATCGAGAGACTCCCTCCATAGCACCGCATGATTGTGTGGGGGGAAATATCTTTTTGCATAGCCGTTGGCAGGAATTCGTGCCACAGCGCAAGGCGATGCGGGCGGTGCCCCGAGAAAATGATGAGGTGAACGAAACTTGGATGAGCGACCGCGATCGTTTTGGTCATTTCGCGGTGTATCATGAATCCCGCCTTTATCAACCGCGCATCAAAAAAGATGGGAAATGGGAGGCAATTTCATGGGAAGATGCTTTGAGAATAGTGAAAGAAAAAACGCAAGCTATTATCGAAAAACACGGCGCTTCACAAATAGGCGCATTACTGTCGCCGAGCGCAACACTTGAAGAATATTTTTTATTCCAAAAATGGCTGCGCGGTTTGGGGACCCATAACATTGATCATCGCGTTCGCTGGCAAGATTTTCGTGATCAGAATGCATTTGATCTCTTTCCTAATTTGGGTATGCCCATTGCTGAGCTTGAAAATTTAAATGTCATTTTATTAATTGGCTCCAACGTTCGATTTGAACAACCTTTACTGAGTCATCGAATGAATAAAGCTTATGGTGAAGGTGCCAAAATTTTAGCTATTAATCCCATGGATTATCCCTTCGTTTTCGGTATTAACGAAAAAATGATTGTATCGCCATCGGCGTTGATCTCCGCATTAGCTGATGTCGCCCATGCGTTAGCCAAAGAAAAATCGACTGAAAAAGCAAAGGTAATCGCAGAGACATTAGTATCTGCTGAAAAAGCGGCGATTTTTTTGGGCGAGCATGCGTTGCACCACCCAGAGGCTGCCAAAATTCGGGAGTGGGCGCATTTTATTGCGCAACAAAGCGGCGCGACGGTGGGTTTGTTGACAGAAGGGGCCAATAGCGCCGGGGCTTGGATGGCAGGTGCGGTGCCTCATCGTAGGCCTGGGGGGCAGATACTCGATTCAGCAGGGCTTGATGCTAAGGCCATGGTAACAACGGATCCGTTAAAAGTTTATTTTTTATTGAATCTGGAACCCGAGTTCGATTGCGCTTACCCTGCTCAAGCTTTGCATACTTTAAATCAGGCTGAATGGGTGATGGCTTTTACGACGTTTACTACTCCAACTATGGAATCTTATGCGAACATTCTTTTGCCCATTGCGCCGTTTTCGGAGTCCGGTGGCATATATGTCAACGCAGAGGGTCGGTGGCAATTGGCTTCGGCAGCAAGTGTTCCCGAAAAAGATTCTCAACCGGCGTGGAAGGTTTTGCGTGTTTTGGGTAATTATTTCGGTTTGCCGAGTTTTGATTATAAAACGATTGAAGAAGTGACTCGGGAGATTAACGATATTGCTCATGATAAGTATAGGATAGAGGCAGGTCATTTGCGTTCCCCGATCAGCGTCGAGGAAAAGCCTATAGGCGTGAATGACGAAGAAGCGCTCATCCGCTTCGCCCCTTGGCCGATGGTGCGAGTAGACCATTTGGTACGCCGTTCACTTCCATTACAAGAAATTCTCGCAGAGGAATTTAAAACAATTCGATTGAATACAAAAACTGCCAAAAAATTTAATTTCAACGAAGGTGATCAACTAACCGCGATCCAAGGCGAGAGTCGGATTACTTTGCCGCTGGCGATTGATGATCGGTTAGCTGATAATACCGTTCTATTGGCGTCGGGATTGGTAGAGACGGCCGGAGTTGGGCAAGCCGAAGCGCCAATTATATTGGAAAGGGTTCATTAGTGACTATATCATTACCTACAACTCACAGCTATTTCAATTTTAGACTTCGCTGTTCCCGGAACTTTTGTCATCCCAGCGCAGGTGGGAATCCAGCCGCACCGAAGGTGCGTTGCGCACGCGTCCGCTGGATCCCCGTTTGCGCGGGGATGACGGGCTTTAAGTTTTTTAGTCCTTACCGCTTGTGGGTAATGATATGGCAGTGACAGACCAGCTAATAACATTAATCTGGATAATCATTAAAATGGCCCTTATTTTGCTGCCTTTGCTGGTGGCGGTCGCTTTTATTACCTTAGCGGAACGAAAAGTCATCGGCTACATGCAATCACGGGTCGGCCCCAATCGTGTTGGCTTTCGCGGAGTGGCGCAACCGATTGCTGATATATTTAAGTTATTATTGAAAGAAGTTATTATTCCGACAGCGTCGAGTCGTTATCTTTATCTTATCGCGCCCATTTTATCCTTAGTGCCTGCTTTAGCGGCGTGGGCGGTGATTCCGTTTGCGCAAGGTTGGGTGTTAGCCAATGTAAATGCGGGGCTGTTATTTTTATTTTCCATGACTTCATTAGGGGTTTATGGAATTTTGGTTGCGGGGTGGGCTTCTAATTCTAAATACGCGTTCTTCGGTGCTTTGCGTTCCGCAGCACAAGTCGTGTCCTATGAAATTCCGATGGGTTTTGCTTTAGTGAGTGTACTGCTTGTTGCCGGGACGATGAATCTGCAAGGGATTGTGCTTCGTCAATCAGGAGGTCTATGGCATTGGTTTTGCTTACCTTTGTTACCGTTATTCGTCACTTATTGGATAACGGCGGTGGCGGAAACTAATCGCGCTCCATTCGATGTGGCGGAAGGAGAGTCGGAAATTGTCGCGGGATTTCACGTGGAGTACGCTGGCGTGACGTTTGCCCTTTTCTTTTTAGCGGAATACGCCAATATGGTTTTGGTTTCTGCTATTGCAACCGTGATTTTTTTAGGAGGATGGTTATCACCATTTCAAGGCATTCCATGGTTAGAGTCGCTCTTTACGTGGGTTCCTGGAATTGTATGGTTTGTATTAAAGCTTTCGCTTTTTATTTTTACTTATTTTTGGATGCGGGCAACATTTCCGCGTTATCGTTACGATCAAATTATGCGATTGTGCTGGAAAGTGTTAATTCCGGTAACGCTGGCATGGCTAATTATTTTAGCCTTGGCTATTGAGTTTCATTGGGCGCATTGGTTATGAAGCGACTAAAACAAATTATTAAAAGTTTTACACTGTGGGAGCTGTTAAAAGGACTTTCACTCACGCTACGTTATTTTTATAGAAAAAAAGTAACGATTCACTATCCTGATGAAGAAGTGCCGAGTTCCTTTCGTTTTCGCGGTATGTTGGCGTTACGGCGTTACCCAAATGGTGAGGAACGTTGTATTGCTTGTAAATTATGCGAAGCGGTTTGTCCGGCGTGCGCCATTACGATTGAGGGGGGACCGCGCGAGGCTGACGGTTCACGACGCACGACCCTTTACGATATTGATGCGTTTAAATGCATTAATTGTGGATTTTGTGAAGAGGCTTGTCCGGTAGATGCCATTGTGCTAACCCCAGAGATGCACTACAGTATTAAAAATCGAGGGGAAAATATTTTGACGAAGGAAAAATTATTGATGATTGGAGATATGTACGAAGAGCAGATTGCTCGAGATCGAGCGAACGATAAAAAATACCGTTAAATAAAGGTAAACGAATGTTTCCAATTTATGAAGTCACATTTTTTATTTTTGCAGTGGTTTTAATCGCTGCCGCGGTGATGGTGATCATATCGCGTAACCCTGTGCATGCAGTGCTTTTTCTCGTTCTCGCTTTTTTTGCTAGCGCGGTTTTATGGATGATGATGCAAGCTGAATTTTTAGCGTTAGTTTTGATTTTTGTGTATGTCGGCGCGCTCATGACTTTATTTTTATTTGTGGTCATGATGCTGAATATTAATCTTTCTGACTTGGAGCAAAAATTTGTGCGTTTTTTGCCTTTTGGTTTAATCACTATGGCGTTATTAATCGGGATGATGGTGGTAATAGTGAGTCCGCGTCACTTTACGGTAGCTACTGCTCATTTACCGCGTGTCGCTTCTAATTTTAGCAACGTGAAGACCATGGGTTCCCTGCTGTATGTTGATTATTTTTATCCCTTTGAAATTGCGGCCGTTATTTTATTGGTTGCGATTATTGCTACAATCACGCTAGCTTTTCACGGCCGCAAGCCGAATACCAAATCTCAACACGTTCGAGAACAATTGGAGGCGAAAAAAGAGAATCGTTTGCGAGTAATAAAAATGAAGACGGAGAATTCATGATACCGTTAGGTTATTTTTTAATAATAGGAGCCATTTTATTTGGCTTGGGTTTTGCCGGCATCATCATTAACCGCAAGAATTTGATTGTGTTATTGATGTGTATTGAATTAATGTTATTAGCCGTTAACACAAATTTTATTGCCTTTTCGCAATACCTGGGGGCTATGACGGGGGAAATATTTGTATTTTTTATTTTAACAGTGGCCGCTGCCGAATCGGCGATCGGGTTAGCAATTTTAGTTTTATTTTATCGCCGGCGAGGCAGTATTAACGTGGATGATATGAACATTTTGAAAGGATAAAACAATTTGTAGCCCGTAAGAAGCGAAATACAGGGATGATGGAGAGAGGTTGAAGGTTGAATGATAGTTCGAAATTTAACGTTGCTCATAATGCTGGCACCTTTGTTCGGTTGTTTAGTCGTAGGTTTGGGCGCCAAGCAGATCGGGCGCCGAGGGGCGCAATGGGTGACGATTATTTTGATGACGGTTTCGCTTTTGAGCGCGATTGCGGTTTTCATGTTGGTCGCAGCTCGCGGCGAACATTTTTATGGAACGATTTACACTTGGGGCATTAGCGATCGTTTTCATTTTAACGTTGGTTTTATGGTCGATTCGCTTACCGCCGCGATGATGCTGATCGTTACTTTTGTTTCGTGGGTCGTGCATATTTATAGCATCGGTTACATGGCGGACGATTCCGGTTACCAGCGATTTTTTTCTTATATGTCCATGTTTACCTTCGCCATGCTGATGTTGGTCACTGCTAATAATTTCTTTCAACTGTTTTTTGGCTGGGAAGGTGTGGGTTTGGTTTCTTATTTATTAATCGGATTCTGGTTTGATAAAGAATCTGCGGTGGTGGGGAGTTTAAAAGCTTTTTTAGTTAATCGGGCAGGGGATTTCGGATTCATTTTGGGAATAGCGGCTATTTTAGATTATTTTGGTAGTTTGGATTATCACACGGTATTCGCCGGCGCCGGCGCATTAAGTCAAACGACCATTAGCGTTTTCCCTGGGACGCATTGGTCGATCATTACGGTTATTTGCATTTTATTGTTTATCGGTGCGATGGGTAAATCGGCTCAAATGCCTTTACATGTTTGGTTGCCAGAATCGATGGAAGGTCCAACGCCCATTTCCGCTTTAATTCATGCGGCCACGATGGTAACAGCGGGGGTTTTTTTGGTGGCTCGAATGTCACCGCTTTTTGAATTATCGCAAGTCGCATTAAGTACAGTGTTGGTAATCGGCGCCACGACAGCACTTTTGACAGGCTTATTGGCTTTTGTGGAATTCGATATTAAGCGCGTGATTGCCTTTTCGACGATGTCGCAGTTAGGTTATATGATCGTCGCTGATGGTGTTTCGGCTTATCCCGCCGGAATTTTCCATTTATTAACGCACGCTTGTTTTAAGGCTTTATTATTTTTATCTGCCGGCTCGGTTATCTTTGCGCTGCATCACGAACAAGACATGCGTAAAATGGGAGGCCTTAGAAAATATTTACCAGCCACGTATATTATCTCTTTAATCGGCGCTTTATCCTTAGCCGCGATTCCGCCCTTTGCCGGATTTTATTCCAAAGATACTATTATCGAAGCGGTCGCGCATTCGACGATCCCTGGAGCTCGCTACGCTTATGCTTGTTTATTAATAGGTGCTTTTGTGACAGGGTATTATATTTTCCGAGCCTTTTTTATGACCTTCCATACCACGGAGCGGATGTTGTCTCCTAAATTAAAATCAACATTGAAAGAAACGCCATTGAATATGCGAGGGCCCCAGTGGATTTTAAGTGTTCCGTCGGTATTATTGGGCGCTGCTCTTATTTATTGGATCATCTATCGTCGCCCGAGCTTGCTCAGTTCCAGTGTCATGGTGCTGCCCCAACATAATGTATTAAGGGCCATGGCCGGTGAATTTCACAATGTTTTTTATATGACTTATCATTCGCTAATTGCTTTGCCATTTTGGGCATCTATTTTGGGTATTTTTTTTGCTTGGGTTATGGTGATCGCTGCGCCAAAAATACCAGCTCTATTAGAGCGTTGCCTGCCATGGCTGCATCGAATTTTAGCGGCTAAATATGGCTTTGATGCTTTTAATTGGATTGTTTTTGTTCGTGGGTGTTGGGCGCTGGCTAATTTGTTTTTCCGAGTGGGTGATCTGAAAGTGTTGGATCATTTTATTGTCGATGGTTCAGGCCGAAATGCGATGCGGGTAGCTCAATTTATGCGCCGTTTACAATCCGGGTATTTGTATCATTATGTATTTGTAATGATCCTTGGACTATTGGCGTTTTTAATTTGGCTAGTATTGGCTTAAATCCATGGCATTTGAACACATACCTTTACTAAGCACACTTATTTGGCTTCCTATTTTAGGTGCTATACCGGTGGCTTTGCTTAATAGCGAAGAACACGCGAACCAGGCTCGCGTGTTGGCGTTAATTATTGCGTTAATTTCTTTTGTGCTTTGTATTCAGCTTTATTTTGGTTTTGACACAAGTAAAGCCATCATGCAATTTACCGAACACGTCAATTGGATTTCCGCTTTAAAAGTAAATTACGACCTTGGGGTCGATGGAATTTCAATGCCGCTAATCGTGCTGACTTGTTTTACCACCCTCTTAGTCATCTTGGCTTCTTGGACGATGGTTAAGAAGCAAGTTGGCCATTATTTATCGGCTTTTTTAGTCATGCAGGGAGCGGTATTCGGTGTTTTTTCAGCCTTGGACGCCATGCTATTTTATTTCTTTTGGGAAGCGATGTTGATTCCGATGTATATCAGTATCGGTATTTGGGGTATGGAAAAACGCTCTTATGCGGCAATTAAGTTTTTTTTATATACATTTTTCGGTTCAGCGTTATTATTGGTGGCTCTCTTGTATTTACGAATGCATTCAGACAGTTTTTATATCCCGGATTATTATCGCTTGCACATGTCGATGACCGTGCAAATTTTGGTTTTCCTTGGCTTTTTATTTGCCTTTGCTATTAAAGTTCCGATGTGGCCGCTTCATACGTGGTTGCCGGATGCACATACAGAGGCTCCCGTTGGCGGTTCAGTCGTATTAGCGGCTCTAATGTTGAAGTTAGGCGGATATGGCTTTTTGCGTTTTAGTTTACCGATTGCTCCTGACGCTAGTCGCCAATTGGATTGCTTAATGATCGTACTTTCATTAATTGCCATTGTCTATATCGGATTTATTGCAATTGCACAAACCGATATGAAGAAATTAATTGCGTATTCTTCGGTTGCTCATATGGGTTTCGTAACTTTAGGCGCATTTATGGTATTTTTTATCGTCGCGCATACGGGCGATAGAGCGGATGCTTATTTGAGTTTGGAAGGTGCGATGGTGCAAATGATTTCTCATGCTTTTAGTGCTGGCGCTATGTTTTTGGCGTTCGGAGTGCTTTACGAGCAGATGCATTCACGTTATATCTACGATTTTGGCGGTATCGCAAAAACAATGCCTTATTTTGCGTTTTTTTTTATGATATTTGCAATGTCGAATGTTGGATTACCAGGAACTTCGGGCTTTGTGGGAGAATTTATGGTGCTGCTTAGCACGTTTAAAGCGAGTTTTTGGGTAACATTTTTTGCTGCCTCTACATTGGTCATTAGCGCTGCTTATACGTTGTGGATGTATAAGCGTGTTTTTTATGGTCCCGTTACGACTTCGGCTGTAGCGAAATTAAAAGAAATCGGAGTGACAGATAAGATAATTTTTATTTTAGTAACCGCTGCTATTCTCTGGATTGGTATTTATCCCAATTCATTATTGAATGTATTTCATGCATCTATTGGTAAATTGTTGCATGAAGCATTGCAGTCGAAATTGTAAAGGTGAGATATGCTGTCGGAATTACCTAATTTTGTTCCTGCCGTGCCTGAAATGTTTGTATTGTTTATGGCGCTGGTAATATTGCTGACGGGTGTTTTCATTAAAAAATGTCACCAAATTCCTTATTATTTGGCACAGATTACCTTAATTGTGGTGGCGGGATTGACCTGGTATATGTTTACCTATCCCGATTTTCCGGGGACATCGTTTACTTTCCATCATATGTTTGTATTGGACCGCTTCTCCGTTTACCTTAAATTATTTATTTATTTGTCTGTCTTTTTTGTCTTTATTTACGCCCGAGAATACAACGATGAGCGTAAAATTCCTTACACCGAATTTTACGTTCTCGGTTTGTTATCGATGCTGGGAATGATGGCTTTGGTTTCTTCCTCTAATTTATTAACTGTTTTTTTAGGACTGGAATTGTTATCTTTGCCGACTTATGCAATGGTCGCTCTGTATCGTAACAACACACGTTCGGTTGAAGCCGGCATGAAATATTTTGTTATCGGCGCCATTGCCTCTGGGATGCTGCTTTATGGAATGTCGATGATTTTTGGCGCTACCCAAAGTTTAGATTTAACCGAAATTGCGAAGGCAGTTTCCGCAACGACGCTGCATCAAAATTTGATTCTAGTGTTTGGGCTGGTTTTTATTGTTGCTGGAGTTGCATTCAAGTTGGGCGCTGCGCCTTTTCATATGTGGGTTCCGGATGTGTATGAAGGCGCGCCCAGTTCGGTCACTTTATTTATCTCCACCGCGCCGAAAATAGCGGCTTCCGCGATGGTTATCCGATTATTAATCCTCGGTATGCCAGTATTGTACGCTCAATGGCATCAAATGCTCATTGTGGTCGCGATTTTATCGATGGGTGTCGGTAATTTCGCTGCGATCGTGCAGTCCAATATCAAACGGATGTTGGCTTATTCATCGATCGCCCACATGGGGTATATGCTATTAGGTGTTTTATGCGGAACCCGCAATGGTTATTCTGCGGTAATGTTTTATACGATTACTTATAGTTTAATGTCACTTGGTGCTTTTGGGATGGTCGTTTTAATGAGTCGCGGTGAGTTTGAAGCTGAAAATATTAATGATTTTGCAGGATTAAACAGCCGCAATCCCTGGCTTGCCTTTATGATGATGCTGATTCTCTTCTCTTTAGCCGGTGTCCCGCCGTTAGTAGGCTTTATCGCGAAAGTTGGTATTCTTGATGCACTTATTCAGGTACATTTAGTGTGGCTTGCTATACTCGCTGTGTTATTCGCAATTGTCGGCGCTTATTATTATATTCGGGTGGTCAAAGTCATGTATTTTGAAAGTGTCCCTCCTCAACTGAAACCAATATGCTATTCATTAGAAATGAAAATCGCCATCTCGCTAAATGGGTTGGCGGTGTTATTTATCGGTATCTTCCCAAGCTGGCTGTACATGCTTTCGCATTTAGCGTTTTAGCTGGCTCTTCAGAGGAAAAAAATGGGGGCCACGTTCTAGCATATCATTATCGATAAATCAGAGCCATTTCCGTTTTAAACTTAGTGATCGGCGCAAGGAGTCCAGGCGCGCTGCGCATGCAGTGCGCTGGGTCCCGCCTGCGCGGGAGACGACGAGGGGGATGACGGGTTTAAGTTTTTAGTCTTTAGCACTTGTGGGTAATGATATGGTGAAGACGTGATCCTTCTTGCTTTTCTAAAACTTGTCATTTCATTGATTTCTCTATAATATGATCCAGCATTGATGCGGGGTGGAGCAGTCTGGCAGCTCGTCGGGCTCATAACCCGAAGGTCGTAGGTTCAAATCCTACCCCCGCTACTAATTTTGTATCGGGTTTAAGAGTGGGGCTATGTGCCCTTTTTTGTTTTTTTAGGTGAGGTAATGAGTCAAGCGCGAACGCTGGCTGCATCGCCTTATTGCTTCGGCGGTGGAAGCGCTTGGGTTTGAGCTCGTTCGGGTGCGAGCTTTTTCTCCGCGGCGCTACGACGATCTTGCAAGTCTTTGTCGATAAAGCAGCTGGCATTGTGCTCGATGAGTACGCGAAGGTCAGTCGGCAGATTAGTGCTGTGTTGGATGTCGAAGATCTTATTAGTGGACGTTACACTTTAGAAGTTTCGTCACCGGGCATAGGAGCGGTCGTTGTATACGGCGAACCATTATCGCCGCCTTATCGGGAGCAAGGCAAAGATCCGTTTGCGAGAGTCGCAGGAGGGACAACGACAGTTTCGGGGAATGATTGTGGCTCTGGAGAATGAAGAGCGAGTGACTTTGCAATTAGATAACAAGATATTAAAAGTTCCGTTGGGCGAGATTGAAAAAGCAAATTTAATAGCGCATTTCGAGGGCTGAAAGATGAATAAAGACATTTTATTAATAGTTGATTCGATATCTAATGAGCGTGGTGTTTCAAAAGAAGTAATTTTTGAAGCGATTGAGGCTGCATTAGCAGCAGTAACGGCAAAAGGTTACGAAGAAGACGATGTCGAAATTCGTGTGGCTATCGATCAAAAAACGGGAGATTACGAAACCTTTCGGTGCTGGACTGTCGTGGAAGATACGAATGAGCCGCTGGAATTTCCGAATCAAGAGATGACCTTAAAACAAGCGAGAGAAATCGACTGCGACTTAGAAGTAGGTGACGTTATCGAGGAACCCATGGAATCCGTCAAATTTGGACGGATTGCGGCGCAACAAGCCAAGCAAGTTATCGTTCAAAAAGTCCGGGAAGCCGAGCGAGCAAAAATCATTCGCCAATATGAAAAACGAGTGGGCGAACTGGTTATTGGAGTGGTTAAGCGAGTCACGCGCGAGAGCATTATTTTGGATACGGGTGAAAATGCGGAAGCGCTCTTACTTCGTGAAGAAATGATTCCGCGGGAAGCGTTTCGTATCAACGATCGTTTACGCGCTCATTTATATAGCGTTTGCCAAGACAAAAAGCGCGGGCCTCAATTGTTGGTGAGCCGAACCCGCCCTGAATTTTTAATTGAACTCTTTAAGATCGAAGTCCCTGAAATTGGTGAGGAAGTCATCGAAATCAAAGGCGCCGCGCGCGATCCCGGGTCGCGCGCGAAAATTGCAGTTAAGACGAACGATGGACGCATTGATCCTATCGGTGCTTGCGTAGGCATGCGGGGGTCGCGAGTGCAAGCGGTTTCTAACGAATTAGGGGGGGAACGCATTGATATCGTATTGTGGGACGATAATCCTGCCCAATTGGTAATTAATGCAATGGCCCCGGCCGAGGTTGCTTCTATCGTTGTGGATGAGGATTCTTATACGATGGATATCGCTGTTAACAAAGATCAATTATCGCAAGCTATTGGTCGAAGTGGTCAAAATGTCCGCTTAGCTAGCGAATTGACAGGGTGGACACTGAATGTAATGAGTGAAGCCGAAATGGCCCAGAAACACGAAAAAGAAGCTGGTAAAATTAAAACGGTATTTATGGAAAAATTAGATGTCGATGAAGAAGTGGCCGATGCCTTGCTTCAAGCGGGATTTATGAATTTGGAAGAAGTAGCTTATGTGCCGAAAGAAGAATTGCAAGGTGTCGAGGGATTTGATGAAGATATCAGCGCTGAGTTGCAAAGAAGAGCCGCTGATGTCTTGTTAACTCAGGAAATCGCCAAACAAGGATTGGATAAAAAGAAACCGGCGGAGGATTTGTTGACCTTACCAGGGATGACAACGGAATTGGCCCGACAGCTTGCCGAGAATGAAGTATTGACCCGTGACGATTTAGCGGAAAAATCAGTACTCGATTTAAAAGAAATTATTGAAATCGATGACGAAGCAGCTGCTGATTTAATTATGGCAGCACGAGCGCATTGGTTTGCAGAAGAAGAGAGTGAGAAGAGTTAATTATTATGGCTGACATGAGTGTGAAACAATTAGCCGACTTAGTGCGGACAACACCGGAACGTCTTTTAGAGCAGTTAAAAGAAGCCGGGGTTGCGATCACTCATGTCGATCAAACCATTAGCGACGAAGAAAAGCGAAGGCTGCTCTTACATTTAAAGACTTCCCATAGTACAAAAACAGACAAAAAACGTTCCAAAATAGTTTTAAAACGAAAAAAACTTGGCGTGGTTAAATCTGGGAAGAAAAGCGTGAACGTCGAAATACGTTCCAAGCGGACCTATACTAAGCCTATTGTTGAACAAAGACGGGAAACCGAACCTGCTCCAACGCAAGAAGTGCTACTGGCCTTTGACACAACTAACCTTAGCGAAAAAGCAGAAGTGAATGTAGCCACCCTTGAGAAAGTGCTGGAAGCCGAAGTTAAAGAAGAAGCCAAAAAAGCCACGTTTGAGAAAAGGGAACCCCCCAAAAAAGGTCCGCGCAAAGAGACTCATCGTTCGCGCAAATCGGATAAAGAAGACAAGTGGGAGCGAGAAGAACTCCACATGACCAAACTGGTTGAAGAACGCCGTCGCCGCCACAAACCGGCAGATATGCTAGATTCTGATAACGCTTCCGCCAAACTCGAACAGGGCTTTGCGCGGCCCACCGCACCGGTGGTTCGTGAAGTCACGCTCCCGGAATCTATTACTGTAGCCGATCTTGCCCAAAAAATGTCCGTAAAGGCAGCGGAAGTCATTAAAGTGATGATGAAACTGGGTGCTATGGTGACCATCAATCAGCGAATCGATCAGGAAACGGCCGCTATCGTTGTAGAAGAAATAGGGCATAGACCCAAATTAATTAAAGAAGACGTCTTGGAAGAAAACTTGGTCGCGACGTTGGGCGAGCAGACCGGCGAAGCTGTTCCTCGTGCGCCCGTGGTGACTATTATGGGCCACGTGGACCATGGTAAGACTTCACTTTTGGATTATATCCGTCGTACGAAAGTGACCAGCACAGAAGCCGGAGGAATAACCCAACACATCGGCGCTTATCACGTCGGAACGGAATTGGGAATGATCACCTTTTTGGATACGCCCGGCCACGAGGCCTTTACCGCCATGCGCGCGCGGGGTGCTAAATGTACGGATATTGTGGTGCTGGTAGTAGCGGCGGATGATGGCGTTATGCCGCAAACTGTGGAAGCTATTCAACATGCTCGGGCGGCCCAGGTACCTATCGTGGTTGCTGTTAATAAAATAGATAAACCCGAAGCCGATCCTGAGCGAATTAAAACCGAATTATCCACGCACGATGTGCTCCCAGAAGAATGGGGTGGCGATACTATGTTTCAGCCTATTTCCGCAAAAACCGGAGAGGGGATAGACGCGTTGCTTGAGCGAATTTTGCTTCAAGCTGAAGTACTCGAATTAAAGGCGATGAATAATGGTCCTGCCAGGGGCATGCTAGTTGAATCTCGCCTTGATCGAGGGCGTGGGCCGGTGGCGACTGTTTTAGTCACCAGCGGTGAATTGCATTTAGGCGATATCTTGTTAGTAGGACGTGAATACGGTCGCGTGCGGACGATGATCGGTGATGATGGTAGACTTTGTGAAAGCGCAGGACCTTCCATGCCAGTGGAAGTGTTAGGGCTGTCTGGTACGCCGTTGGCGGGGGAAGAAGCTATCGTGGTGCCGGATGAACGCAAAGCGCGTGAAATTGCCCGTTTCCGGCAAGGTAAATACCGAGAAGTCCGTTTAGCGAAGAAACAGACCGCTCATCTCGAGCGCATTTTTGATCGCATGGGTGACACCAAGCAAAATACTTTAAATATTGTGTTAAAAGCGGATGTTCAGGGTTCACTGGAAGCTTTAACCGAAGCACTTAATAAATTATCTACCGATGAAGTGAAGGTTAATATTATCGCCAGTGGCGTTGGTAGAATCACTGAATCCGATGTGAACCTAGCAATTGCTTCGGATGCGGTGGTTATCGGCTTTAATGTCCGTGCTGATGCACCCACGCGTGTTTTAGTCGAGCGGGAAGGTGTGGATTTACGCTATTACAGCATTATTTACGATTTAATTGATGAAGTGAAAAAAGCGCTGAGCGGTTTGTTAGCACCTAAGTTTGAGGAAAAAATTGTTGGCCTCGCTGAAGTGCGCGACGTATTTCGTTCTTCAAAAATCGGCGCTATCGCCGGTTGCATGGTGCTAGAAGGCGTGGTTCGGCGTCATTTACCGATTCGGGTTTTACGAGACAATGTTGTTATTTATAAAGGCCAACTTGAATCCTTGCGTCGTTTTAAAGAAGATGTGGCTGAAGTGCGTCAAGGGACGGAATGTGGTGTCGGCGTAAAAAACTACAACGACGTGAAAGTCGGCGATCAAATCGAAGTTTACCAAAAAACTCAAGTTCATCGAACTATTGCGTAACCACGATCTCACAAAAATAATGTTCCCCGTATTTTGCTTTGCTTCATACGGGCTACGGGAATGAGGTACGTGGGAGTGAGAAATTTATGAATCAACGCCAACAACGAGTAACTGATCTTATCCATCAACAATTAGCGGAGCTTTTTAAAAAAGAAGTCCGTGATTCTCGTTTATCGAAAATTTCTCTCACTGCTGTTTCCATTTCGCCGGATTTAAAACAAGCGAAAGTTTTTTATTCTTCATTATTAGAAAATCAAAGTGAAAAAGAGGTCCAAAAAGCGCTGAGTAAGGCTACGGGTTATTTACGCCATTTATTAGCACAAGCAACCGTTTTGCGCTATGTGCCCAAATTAGAATTTGTTTACGATGAATCCATTGAACGAGCCGACAGAATTTCGTTGCTTATTGAACGTGCTTTAAAAAAAGATGACAGTGATGAATCATCCTAAACCGTTTAAACGCCCTGTGGATGGTATTTTATTGTTAGATAAGCCGGGCAGGATGACTTCCAACGAGGCAGTGCAGCGCGTTAAGCGCTTATTTCGCGCGAAAAAAGCAGGACATACGGGGAGTTTAGATCCGCTCGCCACCGGACTCTTGCCGATTTGTTTAGGCGAAGCGACTAAATTTTCTCAATTTCTTTTAGAAGCGGATAAATCCTATAGTGTCAAAGGCCGATTAGGGGTTCGTACCGCAAGTGGGGACAGTGAAAGCCCCATTCTTACAGAACGCCCTATCCCCAAACTTAGAAAACGGGGATTGGAAAAAACTTTATCCGCATTTCGTAGTGTTATTGATCAAACGCCTTCCATGTATTCCGCCTTAAAACATAAAGGCCAACCATTGTATAAGCTAGCGCGGCAAGGAGTTGAGGTCGGGCGTAAAACACGGCAAGTTACTATTTACGAATTAACTTTGTTGGACTGGGATAACGAATCGATTGAACTTTATGTGCATTGCAGTAAGGGCACTTATATCAGAACGTTGCTCGATGATGTGGGTGAAGCGCTCGGTTGCGGCGCTCATGTTGTCGGATTGCGGCGGCTTAGCGTGGCTCATTATCAGGAAGATCAAATGATCAAACTTGCCCATTTGGAACGAGAATACGATAAAGCAAATTATACGGGGTTAGACTGCTATTTATTGCCTCTAGAAACAATGGTCTCTCATTTCCCTATGATCAAGTTATCAAGTTCAACTGCTTTTTGTTTACAACAAGGGCAAGCCGTAATAATCCCAAACGCAACCCACGGTTTCGTACGCTTATGCGATCAGAACGACCAATTTATCGGCATCGGCGAAGTTTTAAGCGACGCCCGAATCGCTCCGCGAAGGCTGGTTCAGAAGAGGCGATAACCTACTTTTGTTCGCAGTGGAAACTGCTGTCATTTTTGTACCACAAGCCCTGAACCTTATACCTTTCGCTTCCTATATGCAAATAAAGTGCGCGTATCCACCATGATCTCCCGGGCTGACAACTTGGCCCGTAGCATAAGACAGAAGCCGGGAGCTTTGCCCCTAGGGGTACCTGTATGCAATCGTGAGTTGTTGGGTAGACAAACTCAGTTTCAGAATTGTAATACGGGCTTACATTGAGGAATATTTACGGATAATCCCAGCGGAGAAAAAAACAACAAGAAAGGGAATCCGATAAAGCCTAATTTACTTAATCTCATAAAACCCCTAAACAAACTGTTCGACTTAAATACAAGTGTAGACTTAATCAGCTAACTTCACCATTTCCGCCCCTATCACTAAGAACAAGTGGTAAAGACTGAAAACGTAAACCCGACACCCCCACTCCCTTAATATTAATTGTGCCGATATTGCAAGCCGCCTCCGTCGTTCCCGCGAAGGCGGGGACCCAGCGCACTGCATGCGCAGCGCGCCTTCGGCGCACCTGAATTGATCGCCTTCCCAGGAATGATAAGAGCCTAAAATTGAAAAGGTTGGGACGTGTAGGTAATAATATATTTTCGCCCTCTCCCTCTCCATGTGGGGAAGGGGGACAAATAACCAGCAGACTTTTTAATTGCCTATAATGACGACGGTGTTTTAGAAGTAGGTGGCGGTTTCGGGCTTGGTGGCGTAGGAGGTTGATGCTCTTGCAAACCAAATTGTTTCCCTAAATTCAACGCGAGCAATAGTTCGGCTACCAGGTAGAGGGGACCAATGAAGATCGATTTCATATATGTGGAAAAATCGACTTTCGAGGTTTCAAAGGTATGGCCAATGAAAAGCAAGGCCCCCCCGCCAATTAATAAAACTAAAAAGAAGAAGAGACTTCCCTCTGTGGGCATGGGAAATGCAATCCAGGTACAGAGCAAGGTCACCAGAATCATAATCACCGCCATCAGCAGAGTTAACTTAATATCCAAAAAATAATAATAAATCAGCAGCGCAATAACAGCGATCCAAGCAAAGCTAATATGCCAACGCATAGCAACCGATAAGCTAATCCAGCTCAGCGCAACGAGCAAGGCCAAAACGATAAGCGGGGCACCGATGTAATGAAGGATTTTATTGATTCGGTGTGTGTGATAAAGTCGATATTCCGTTAGACGTCGGGTAAGAGATTCCATATCAATACTCCTTTTAAATCTTTTTTTTTAAATCTTTTTGTTTAAGTATAACGTGCGAAACGATGATCATCAATGAATTATCTTTAAAAACGAGAAAGCCGTCCCCGTATTCTGCTTTGGTCTATACGTATATGGCCCCAGGGTTGTTGTCAACAATCAGTTTTGACGAAAAGAACGTATATGCGGCTTCACAGAGCCACCGCATGAATTAGCCTCATCAACCTCAGGTTTTACCTTAACGTCCTTAACATCACATTGCCGCGTTTACTAATCCGCGACAAGACCTCCTTATTCTCACTCGCGTGTTGTGGAGGAACTAACCCAATAAACACCAACAACTTGCCAGAAACAGATGAAATTGATGAATGTCCCTCCCCGTTCGCATAAACCGGCAGCGCCGTTAAATCCCCCCCGGCTGCGCTGTACCCGTTGACAATCCTCATTGGTTTTTACCACGGCTTT
>NZ_CAJRAM010000063.1 GCF_907164965.1 Coxiella endosymbiont of Ornithodoros maritimus | reverse complement strand
CCACCTTAAGGCCTTGCCACAGTGGACACATATTGAGCGCCTAACCCCTCTCGTGTGGATCACCTTACCCCACTCATCAATCCCACACAGTTGAAAAACCCCTTTTGCAATAAATACCAACACCAAGTATTTTAATATCTTTCATGGCCCTGCTCCTTTTTTTAAAAATAGAAACTCTATGTTGGCGCATTATAACGCCCTCTTTAAGGAGGGGCACTTTTCATTAGGTTACTTTTTTTATGATTTTTTGACCTGTGTATTAATATTAATCATAGAAAGAAATTAAGCTTTGTTAAAAGATAACCGTCTCTATTACAAAAATATCGCCTTGCTTCAGGAGCTCTTCGTGGCTGCCGTATTTTGATGAGTTCTATCGCCAGTGGTGTTTTGTTTAGACCCTTCACAAGCCCTCCAGAATCGTCCCTGGCAAAACGCTACAGCGCCATTAGCTTCACCTTAAATTAAAAGCTTTGGTAATCACTGGAAAAGCCTCATCAGAGTTAAGGAAGATTGAACATTTTGAAAAGATTTTGTATTGGTTCAATGCAATAGTTTTTACTTTGTATGTCTCGCAGGAAGAGGACGATCGGCCAACAGTAAAAAAGACTACTTTCCCTTTAGCGCACAAACCGATGGATAACCTGTGTGATTTTTTATCGGTAGATGATTTTGAATAGTTGGCTGCTATTTATCATGTCCCCCAGGATTCTGTTTGCGCGATTGACGGAGAGTTAATGGGAAAATTGTGGTGGGGGAGAGTATGCTCATCTCGATAATGGAACAATCGCTTTTGTTAGCGTGACAGCTTGCGATATGATTATCTTTAAATCAGAAGTAGGACGAATAATAGAAAAGAACCCAAGAGAAAAAGTTATTCAGAGAGCCGAAATTGAAAATAAATCTGTCATTGACGATGGGTATGATCTTAATATACAAATGCGCGGATACCGAGATCCACAGCAGCGATTATAACTGTTTAACCTCCACGAGGATAAAATAACCAGTGTATATTTTTATCTCGTTGTATTGCCCTTTTTCCAGGAGAACCATCCGTTCTACTTGAGCAACACAAGGATTTAATCAGAGACGAATCGGATCTTGTTTGTTGTCTGCATTTCTGTTCAGAGTTATAGAATCAGTTATCAGTTTTGAAAACTCATGAAAGTAAAATTAAATCAGGTTTGAGTCTGGCTGCATGAGGGCTTGTCTCGATGATAAAATCAAATTATCAATTCTCAAAAAACATAAACAATTGATTTCCGCCGCAGAGTAGCTTACAGACTGTATAAAAGCCCGCCCTAACAAACACACTAAAATATTAGTGCTTGAAGAGTTTAAACATATGATTCTAGACGCTCATGATCTCGCTTGGTGCATGATGGCCTGCCCCGATAATACGCGAAAAGAGTGATTATTTGATGAGCTTAAAGATAATACAAAGAAGGGAATTGCTGCTTGCATGCTAGCCTGCCCGGAAGCGGCGATGAAATTCTATCTTTTTAAGAAAATCAGTTCTCGGATTTTTCTTCCTAAAGAATTTGCATACTTCGTGTGCTTCCTTCCTGATCAAGAAAGTGCATTAGAGTTGATTTTAAAAATAAAAATAAAATTAATGAGGATTTTTTCTCAGGAGAAGTGTCGATTATTTTTCCATCAACCATACTTAATCTAATTAATTATTTTCTTCAAACAATTACTAACAATAGTATTAGAGAATTTCTACACTACCTTCCTAAAACCAGTAAGAATAGCGTAAAGCAAAATATACAATTTATTGTTTGGCTAACTGTATAGGCTGAAGAAAGCAATTCATTTGATGACTTTATCAAAAAATTGAAGCAAAACAATACTCGGCGGTTTCGCTTATCGATATTTAAGGGAGTTCGATCGCTTGCACTCGAACTTTGTTGGACGCGCTGGCGATTGGTTGCGAGAATGTGCATCGCGTGACTTTGCTGGCCTACTGTGAAGAGCGGATAAGTAATATAAAGTTTTCTTTTCAATTTTCAAAAGAACTTCAATTTTTTCAGAATCTTGTTGAAGCCAACGAAATCAAAAGCGAGTCTCCATTTGATTATATTGATTGGATAGAAAATGATAACACTGTTTTTATATCGCACGCTAACTTAGCGTCGGTGTGTGAGGCAAGCCTCAATCAGAATAGCACTCCTCGTAAAAATGTTCTAGCGGGTGCAGTACTAAATCCTGGCGAGCAAAAAGCACAGCGCGTAAGGAAAGGTTTGCCGGGAACGTGTAAGACTGCGTTGATATGTTAGTATGTTAGCAATTAATTGCATTAAATTTATTAAGCTAGAAGCCAATTTGCCTACTTCTAAGATTATAGAGCAAAAGATTTTAAAGGCCTTTGAGAAGGGAAGAAGCATTTGGATCGATGAATTAAATAGCTGTAGCGATTCCTTAAGAGCGCATATTGAATAGTGTTTTGTCGGGAATTAACCCTTACACGGGAGCGGCCACCTAGGCAACCTGGTTTTATAGCTTTTTTTAGCGGGAATGGCATAGCATTGGCGGGGCGTCGAGCATTAAGTCCGGCTTTAACCCACCGCTGTATCCATTTACAAACTCAACCGCTAAATAATCAACGGGATATTGAGCGACTTTTGAAAAACTTCGTGAGTAGGAAAGGGAAAGTATATTCTATCGATCTTCCTTCCCTTAAACTAAGGGCTTTAAGCAATTGATGAAGCAAGACAGTACCATAAATATCCGAACGCTATTGAGCTACACTTTGAACAGTTAATGCCAAACGTTCCAAAGGCTTCTCCTGCGAGCCTGCGTGCTACATATTGATCAAGGATTGGAAACGCGGTATCATTTTGAAAAAATGTGTCTGTTGGTGAGGATAACCGGTGGATTCACTTCTTTACTTAAATAAAGAGAGGAAACCATGAAGAAAATCGCAACTATTGGAGCAACGGCGATTTTAGCCGTGGGTTTGACGGGCTGTACGCCTGGCAACAACATTCCTGGGGCGACCCTTGCTGGGACAGCAGCGGGCGGATTGTTAGGGGCTGCTTTCTTTCATGGGGAGGGAGCGTGGATCGGTGTTTTGGGCAGTGCGCTGGGTGGGGGTGTTGTTGGTAATTTCGTCGGTAAACGAATGGATGAACAAGATCGCATTAATATGGCTCGTGCAGTGACGAGCACGCCGGTGGGCCAGCAAGCTAGTTGGACTAACAGTCATGACGTGACTTATACCGTTCGTCCGATTCGTCAATACCATCAACACCACCGTTATTGCCGGGAATACCAAACTTTAGTTACGATCGGCGGTCAAACCAAGAAAGCCTACGGGACAGCTTGTCGTATGCCCGACGGACAATGGAAGATCATTCGATAAAAGAAAATCACTACGCGATGACTATTGATGCCATGCCTCGGGTTCGGCTCCGCCGTTTGCGCCAGCACCCGGAACTTCGCGAGTTAATTAGTGAACATCGTTTGTCCGTAAAAGATATCATTCTGCCTTTGTTCGTGCGAGCGGGGCAGAAAATCAAAAGCCCGATAGCCTCGATCCCCGGGCATTTTCAGTGGAGCGTCGATCAGCTCGATGAAGAAGTTGAACGAATTGAGGCTTCTCAATTACCGGGGATTATCTTGTTTGGCATCCCCGATTTTAAAGATGCAACAGGTTTCTCAGTCTTGCAGCCCGATGGTGTTGTTCAGCGGGTGATTCAGCGAATTAGGAAGAAAGCACCGCGGCTCTTAATTGTTGCGGATTTGTGTTTTTGCAGAATATACCGATCACGACCACTGTGGTGTTGTGTCTAAAAATATTCGCGGTAATGAGACGATGTTGATAATGACAAAACCCTTAAATTATTAGTGGCTCAAGCCACCACAGTTTAGTCCGTGCTGGCGCTGATGTGATTGCGCTAACTGGTATGATGGACGGAATGGTTCAGGCAATCCGTTGGGGGCTGTATCATGTGGGGTTCACAGAGATTCCTGTTCTCAGTTATGCGGTTAAATACGCATCCAGTTTTTACGGCTCCTTTTGCGAAGCCGAATTGGACGTAGCTGAGTGCGCGGATTTCTTAATGGTTAAACCAGCGCAAACTTATTTAGATATTATTTGTCGTATTAAATAACATTTTCCTAGCATTCCACTCGGTGCTTACCAGGTCAGCGGCGAATTCGGCATGATCAAAGCCGCCGCCCGAGGTTGGTTTGATGAAACAAAAGCAATGATGGAAAGTTTATTGGCTATTAAACGCGCTGGAGCGGATTTTATTATTACTTATTTTGCTAAAGAAGCGGCTCGGTTGTTGTTAGGAAGAGAATAGGGGTGCGCTGACCTCTATCATTATCCACATCCCAGCCATTCGAATTTTAAACTTCGTTATTCCAGCGAAGGCGGGAACCTAGCCCACTTTCAGCGCCCAGCGCACGTAGTGCGCTGGGTCTCCGCCTTCGCGGGACGGCGAGAGTTTTTAGAAATTAAGACTAATAGAAAAAACAAGCCAAAATGAGAAGAATCCCCAATGTTTGTTTTTAATAATCATGCTTTAAGAATAAGGTTACTTCTGTTGACTATTTTAAGTTGGTAACTTAGAATAGTTGCAGGTTTATTCATTGTGATATCGAAGCCTCCTTAATAGACCCTGCATGGATTCTAACCCTTTTGGGGCCTGCTTCATTTTTTAAAACCTTATTTTAGCAACCTTCGTAAACGTCTCCATGAGTAAAACAAAAATTATTTTTTCCTGCCAGCATTGCGGTGCGCAATACGCGCAATGGCAAGGGCAGTGTCGTGATTGTGAAGAGTGGAATTCCATTGTTGAAGAAGTAGCTGTTAAAAAATCCACGCATCGCGCGGGTGGATTTGCGGGCGCGCAGTCCGTTCCTATTTTGCTAAGTAAGGTTAGCATGCAATCCCAACCGCGGTTGGCAACGGGACTTGCAGAATTTGATCATGTCCTTGGTGGAGGGTTAGTTTCTGATTCGGTGGTATTAATCGGTGGTGATCCAGGTGTGGGTAAATCCACTTTATTGCTGCAAATTTTGTGTAAAATTAGCAGCAATTATTCCACTTTATATATCAGTGGTGAGGAATCATTGCAACAAATTGCATTGCGAGCACAGCGACTGCAATTACCTCGAGATAAATTAACCCTGTTGGCAGAAACTCATATCGAGCAAATATTAGCGCTAGCGGAACAATCCCATCCGCAAGTGATGGTAATCGATTCCATTCAAACGGTGTACACCGAGACCGTTCCTTCAGCGCCTGGCGGAGTAGGTCAAGTGCGGGAAAGTGCAGCGCAATTAGTGCGTTTTGCGAAACAAAAAGGAATCGCTTTGTTTATCGTGGGCCATGTGACTAAAGAGGGCGCTATTGCAGGCCCTCGCGTTTTAGAACACATGGTCGATGCCGTCCTTTATTTTGAAGGGAAAAATGACAGTCGTTTTCGTGTTATCCGCGCGGTTAAAAACCGCTTTGGCGCCGTTAATGAAATTGGCGTATTTGCAATGACTAACGCGGGATTGAAACAAGTGAATAATCCCTCGGCGATTTTTTTATCGCGCTATGAAACACCGGTTTCTGGAAGCGTGGTTACCGTAACGTGGGAAGGCAGCCGCCCTTTGCTGGTGGAAGTGCAAGCCTTATTGGACGAAAGCCATCTTGCAAATCCTCGCCGAGTCACCGTCGGTTTAGAACAGAATCGTTTATCCATGTTATTAGCCACATTGCATCGCCACGGTGGCGTTCTTACCTATGATCAAGACGTATTTGTTAACGCCGTCGGCGGTCTACGTATTGTGGAAACGGGCGCTGATCTTCCTGTTTTATTAGCGGTGTTATCGAGCTTACGAAGTAAGCCATTACCTCCAGATTTAATTGTTTTTGGGGAAGTTGGCCTCGCCGGTGAAATTCGTCCGGTTCCGAGCGGACAAGAACGAATTAAAGAAGCGGCAAAACACGGCTTCAAACGCGCGATAGTCCCAAAAGCCAATGCGCCTAAAGATCTTCCGGAAGGGATGGAAATCGTGGCGGCAGATAAATTGCAGAGTGTATTAAATTACAATTATTAAGAAAAACTGGTAGTCTGTATGAAAGGTAGCGAAATACAGGATTATATTTTAGTTCCCGGTATTTCGCTTCGCTACACACGGCTACTCTTTTTCTTAGAAAGTGGCCGTAAAATCAAAAGCATCATCGTTTGATTTATCATTTTGCTTAGCCACTTCCAGAAAGACATATTTTCTCCATTGTTTCGAAATATAGACGAATCATCTTTTTTGGCCGCGTCTTCAGCGCGAAATATATAGACTTATTGGACACTTCCCCCTGAGGCGGGGTTCCAGGTAGAATGGTAGTTTCAGTCATTGGCAGGAGCTTGTCATGTACGACCTTACGTTGACCGTAGAGAGTTTCGATCCAGAATTGGCAGGAGCGATTCGGGACGAAGCGCGACGGCAGGAGTACCACATCGAGTTGATTGCCTCGGAGAACTATGTCAGTCCGCGTGTGTTAGAACTTGAGGGTTCGTTATTGACCAATAAGTACGCCGAAGGGTACCCCGGTAGGCGTTATTACGGTGGTTGTGAATTCGTCGATATTGTCGAGCAATTGGCGATTGATCGAGCGAAGGAACTGTTTGGCGCGGATTATGCGAACGTTCAGCCTCATTCGGGTTCGCAAGCCAATGCGGAGGCCTATATGGCGCTAATGAATCCAGGCGATACTTTACTTGCCATGGATTTGTCGCATGGAGGCCATTTGACCCACGGCTCTCCCGTCAGTTTTTCAGGTAAGTTCTATAAAGCCGTGCATTACGGTTTAAATGCGGATGGTGATATTGATTACGAAAAAGCAGCTAAACTAGCGCAAGAGCGCAAACCAAAAGTTATCCTAGCCGGATTTTCTGCTTTTTCGGGTGTCGTCGATTGGCAACGTTTTCGCGAAATCGCGGATAGCGTTAACGCCTATTTTATGACTGACATCGCGCATGTGGCTGGTTTAGTAGCCGCCGGAGTTTACCCTTCGCCGGTTCAAATTGCTGATGTTACGACGACAACGACGCATAAAACATTACGAGGCCCCCGTGCGGGTTTAATTCTAGCAAAGGCCAATCCTGAACTGAAAAAACGCTTAAACTCCGCCGTATTTCCAGGTTCTCAGGGCGGACCATTGATGCACATTATTGCGGCCAAAGCAGTCGCCTTCAAAGAAGCGATGCAACCGGAATTTAAAACTTATGCGCGACAGATTTTAAAAAATGCTAAGGCAATGGCGGAGGTGATGAAGGAGCGCGGGTATACGATTGTCTCGGGCGGCACGCAAAATCACCTATTTTTAGTGAGTTTGTTAGATAAAAACATGTCAGGTAAAGAAGCCGAAGCGGCTTTAGGACGAGCTAATATTACAGTTAACAAAAATACCGTTCCCGGTGAAACCCGCTCGCCTTTTGTGACTAGCGGCCTTCGCATTGGCACTCCCGCCATTACCACCCGAGGGTTTAAAGAAAAAGAAGCTTCTCAATTGGCGTATTGGGTTTGTGATATTTTAGATGATATTCATAACGAAAAAGTCATCGCCGATGTCAAACAAAAAGCCCATGAATTGTGTCGGAAATTTCCGGTGTATCAGGAACTCGACTGATGTATTGTCCTTTTTGCAATGCCGAAGACACGAAGGTCATCGATTCCCGGTTAGTGGAAGAGGGTACGCAAGTGCGTCGGCGGCGTGAATGCTTAGAGTGTCAAGAGCGTTTTACGACATTTGAAACGGCTGAATTAAATCTACCTCGGATTATAAAAAGAGACGGTCGGCGCAGCGCTTTCGATGAAGAAAAATTGCGTGCTGGATTATTAAAGGCTTTAGAAAAACGGCCGATCAGTACTGAACAGATTGAGATGGCTGTTCAACGGATTATTCATAAATTACGAGCACGAGGGGAGTGTGAAGTAAGTTCTCAATGGCTAGGTGAATTAGTGATGGATGAATTACGAGCGTTGGATGAAGTGGCTTACGTGCGGTTTGCTTCCGTTTATCGAAGTTTTCAGGATATTAAGGCATTCCGTGATGAAATTCGCCGCTTGCAAAAACAACAGAAGATATCTCATGATAAATAAAATTCGCCATAATGCGCGGCGCTATGCCCTCCAAGCGCTTTACCAATGGTTCTTTTGCGAAACGAAGCCGGACGCTTTGATTAGTCAATTTATGGAGGAGCACGAGCTTTCGGATACGGATGTGGCTTATTTTAAAGAGTTAGTCACAGGGACGATTCAGCAGGTTGCCGTCATTGATGAACTGATGACAGCTCATTTGGACCGGAAGATTAGCGCGTTAAATCCAGTCGAATTATCGGTGTTGCGCTTATCGATTTACGAGCTGCTTTATCGGAAGGAGGTACCATACAAAGTAGTGATTGACGAAGCACTGGAATTGGTGAAAGAATTTGGGGCCCAAGCAGGGCATAAATATGTCAATGCTGTTTTGGATGTATTAAGTTCTGAGATAAGAAAGGGGGTATAAAATGCCAAGAGGTAGAGGACCGCATGGTCCAAAAAAGTTTAGAAAGCGGAATAAGAAATCTCGTTGAGATTCTCAAACACTGCACTATCGAAAATTATCGGCTGGTTCCAGTTATGGCCGATAATTTTTTAACGGAGAAAATCGACCTTAGCCTGAGCCGTCACACCAAGAAATTGATCTTCTTGTGCTAAACGCGCGACTTCTAGCTTTTCAAGATCGGGGTTTAATGATTTTAAGTAACGATCGTTACCTTCTGTAATGATTTGCCTCAAGCGGGCTTTCGGTTCTCCTTGTAAGCGTACAACCACAAAGTCTCGATCCTTGGGTTTGCGTTCGGGTTCTACAATAATTGTAGTTCCGTTTGGAAATAAAGGTTCCATCGCACATCCCTGGATAATTAAGCCATAAGCAAGCTTACTCACATTTGCATCGGTAGTAACATACATAGCTTCGTTCGAACTTTGATAATGGGGTAAAGCTTCAGGCCAACTAGTGGCATCCTTCCAGGAGATTAAAGGCACACGGTTCCATGTGCCATAACTCCCTGTTACTTGAGGGGACTGGTCGCTAGAAAGCGGTTCTTCACCAATCAGCTGGCTGATATTCACCATAAAGTAGCGAGCGATAGGTTTTATCGTTGCTAACTTAGGGTTAGTATTTTGTCCCGTTGATAATCTGTGAATGATGGGTTGTGCGATCCCCGTTCGTCGGGCTAACTCACTTGCGTTGATTTGGAGCGAGGTCATTAGCGTTTTAAGGTTTGAACTGAGTGAAGCCATAAAATTTGTCCCTATTGTTCCTGTCCCTTCACTTGGCGACTGTCTATTATTTAAAATAATATACAATTGAATTGTTTCTATTCTCATATCTATTGTCAACTATTTCTTACAATTAATACTGGCTTAATCTATTGACATACATTAAAATTTAATATTTTTTAGCCGGTATTTCCTTGTGGTATAACTCTCTTATGCCTTTAACAGAATTTACGATTATTAAAAATTATTTTCACCGACCGAAAAAGCAAGTGAAGAATGTAGTCGTTGGAATCGGTGACGATGCTGCGGTGATTGAAATACCTAAGGAACAGCAGGTTGTCATTTCTGTGGATACCCTAGTGGAAGGAGTGCATTTTTCAATAAATACACCGCCGCGTGATTTAGGATATAAAGCTTTAGCCGTTAGTTTGAGCGATATCGCTTCCATGGGCGCTATTCCCCATACGGCTTTACTCGCTTTAACCATTCGAAAAACGAATGAGATTTGGCTGAAAGCGTTTGCAGAAGGTTTTTTTTCGCTGGCGGATCGTTATCAAGTTTCGCTCATCGGGGGCGATGTGACGGAAGGCCCGCTTTGCATTTCAATTACGGCTACGGGTTTAATTCCAAAGAATGAAATGATTTGCCGTAACGGCGCGACAGTCGGAGATTTGATTTACTTAACGGGAACGGTAGGGGACGCGGGTTTAGCATTGGCGTTATTAAAACAACATAAAAAAATAGATCCTTTTTTGTTGGCGCGATTAAACTGCCCCACTCCTCGTATCGAAGCGGGTGTAGCCTTGCGGGGAATTGCTAGTGCGGCAATCGATATTTCCGATAGCGTTGTGGCGGACCTTGAAAAAATGGCCCGAGCGAGCCAAGTGGGTGCGAAAATTTACGTTGAACGTTTGCCGTTATCGGACAGCTTTAAACGATACTGCCCTCTAAAAAAAGTGTGGGAATACGTGCTGGCCAGCGGAGATAATTATGAACTTTGTTTTACTGTTCCAAAAGAAAGAAGTGAGCCATTAGAAGAAGTTTTTCATTCCTTGGATTGCGAGTGTCGCTATATTGGAGAAATTATCCAAGGCGAGGGTGTGATGGTGATCGATCCACAAAACCGGCCCATAAACATAGCGAAAAAAGGTTATGAGCATTTTTCAAATGCGTAATCCTCAATTTTAACGAGATCCTATATATTGAGTTATCATGAACAATGAATTATGATGCGGAAAGAATGGATTGTTAAAAGCAGTTTAAGGCGATGAAGATGAAAAGGAGTTTGAGATCCCTCGTATCAAGCATTTTTATTTTTTTCCTGCCTCTTATTTTAAGATTAACGCCTTTGCAGGTGGTCCAGAAATTCCTTCTTTTAACCCGTGGATAATATCACTCGGTATTTTGGGCTATCTATGGGGCGCATTTCAACCGTGAGTCGAGTTATGGCATCGGCTCACGGTTGAATGTTCAAAATTATACATACTATAGCAAGCAATTCGGTTATGGTGGGGGTGGCCAAATAGGTGTTCGCTATCACCTTAAAACGTTCTTATGTGGGATTAGAAATGAGTGCGCAAGAGAATAGTCGTCAGGGAATCCATTAAATCGTTTACATTTTTAGGCCAAGGGCTCTCTTTGTTGTTACAAAGGCAATTTCGTATTAATTCTAATGTCGACCTTGGGGGTATTTTAGGGACAGACATAACTCCGCGCAGGCATATGTATGGCAAATTGGGCGTTTCATATGCCAAATTAAAGCACAAAGTTACTCAAAGGGTGTGGTTTGGTGTTGACTTACTTCAAACGGTTTTCCAACAGAAGTTGAGTAAAAACCTCTGGCGTTATCTTGCAGGATTGGGAATTGCAGAAGACCTTGGGTAAGGCTTGAGTCTTTTTGCTGAATATGATTATTATGATTAGGTGAAAATAACTTAAAAACATTGAGAAACATCTCTTCTCTATGTTGTTGATGTTTACACTCAAAAAGTGCTAGTGGGTGCTTATACTATCTGCTTGGGTCTCACTTTTGAGTTTGCAGTGTAGTTCCGTAGGTTTGATGACAATAAGGAGTAAGGTTCATGAATATTAAACAGCGCTTAAAATATCTGGCCTCATGTCTTTTATTCCGCGCTTTCTTCTGGATAAATAGCCGGCCGCATTGGCGGGTGGTTCAGAAATTCCACCGTCTGCACCACGGGTGATTTATATTAGCGGTTTCGGCGGTGTCTATGTGGCTAATTTTGAATATGAAGGGAGGTATTTAGGGGATGGGGCCTCCCTCCGACTTTTATCGTTCCGATCTCGCTAGTAATGTTGATCAAAATGGATATACCGCGGGTGGGCATATCGGTCTTCGTTATTATTTTTCAAACCCCCTCAGTTGAGGATTTAATCTTTAAGTTGATTAATCAATTTCGAATTAAAAGTAATCTCGATTTAACCGCTCAGCTAGGAAGTCAACATTACCTTTCGAACCCGCGTTTAATATATAAAGAGGGGATTACGCCCGAATTAGACACATATTGACGGTTTTCAACCCGGCTGCTTTAACTCCGACCATTACCCTTCAACAGACGACTCATAAAAATGGGTGGGGCTATCTTGTGGGTTTTGGATTGGGATATGATTTCTGCCCTTGGTTCGGCATTTTTACCGAATATAATTATTACGACTGCGCCGTATCGGTCTTAACAGTTTAAGTAATATTAGTCTGAGTAATGGAGGCGATACTTATCGTCAAAATGTCCGTGTTCATGCTTATTCGGTCCTCCTGGGGTTGGCCTCAATTTTTCAGTCTAAGTTGTGAGAGGGATTATTGATGATAATAAGGAGAAAGATTCATGGGTAGGAGAAGAAGAGTCTGGTTATCAATCACATTAAGAATTTTATGGGAAGCTTTTTCTCTCGCCGGGAGCGGGAGCGCGTTAGCTGTCGGGTACGAACCTTTACCGCGCAATGACGGGTACCGCGAAATGAATTATGCAAAAGTGAAATTTGGCAGTATGGCGCACATTATGGGGGACCCATGTCGGGGTTCAATATCATTTTATTCGCCCGTATTATTTAGATTGAATTTTGCGGGGATGAGTAACTCATGAAAAGCGCGATTTAACGGCTCTTTATTCCTGGGCTTTGGCAGTACCACCGCCACCGTCATTGATAGTACACTGTTTTTAAAATATAACCTTGATTTGATCGGAATTTTTGCGATTGACATTACACTGGCTCTGCGCTTGTATTTGAAATGGGGCGCGTCCTATGCAAAATTGGTGGAGGGTTTCGCAGTCTTACAATCAACGATTAGTGGAAGCATTTCCTAGCAAGATCAAACGCATCATAGTTTATGGGGCGTAGTTCTAGGGGTAGGTTTAGCGCGAAATTTGTGTCGATGGGTTAGTTTATTTGCGGAATATGATTTTTACGATTACGGTAACCATACGTTAAATACCGCCAATAACATCTCTGTGGATCCCGTCGTTGTTCCACCAGATGTTTATACCCAGGAAAGAAACTTTAGTTCTTTTCTGCTGTTATGCTCGACGTTTATTCAACGAGATTACTTTTCGCTTTGTTTTGCCGGTATATAATTGTCTCGGGCGAGCGAGGCGATGATCGGGACTGCTCATCATTTCCATCCAATGTGAAATCCAGCCCACTGTTCGTGATAATGCGAAAATTACTGTAAACATATTAGAAGGGATGCCAATGGCATTTAGCGTCAGACCGGAGTAAAAATCCACATTTGGATAAAGTTTTTTCTCAATAAAATAATCATCCTCTAGGGCAATTTTTTCTAGTTTCATCGCTAATTTAAATAAAGGTTCATTGTGGCGGCCAATGGCATCGAGGACTTCATGGCAGGTTTTCTGCATGACTTTGGCGCGGGGATCGTAATTTTTGTAAACGCGATGACCAAAGCCCATCAGACGAAAAGGGTTATTTTTATCTTTAGCTTTTTTAATATATTGGCCGATGTTTTTTTCGTCACCAATTTTCCTCAACATATTTAAACAAGCTTCATTAGCACCGCCGTGGGCAGGGCCCCAGAGAGCACTAATACCCGCCGAAATACAAGCAAACGGATTTGCTCCCGTAGAACCGGCGACTCGAACGGTAGTCGTTGACGCATTTTGTTCGTGATCGGCGTGAAGGATGAAAATACGATCCATCGCGCGAGCTAAGACGGGGTCGGGTTCTGTCTCTTCGTAAGGGGTGCCAAAGAGCATATGTAAAAAGTTTTCTGCATAATTCATGGCCCGGCGAGGATGCATAAACGGTTGACCAATGGAATATTTATAACTCATAGCGGCCAGCGTGGGCATTTTGGCTATTAATCGGATGGCGGATAATTCGGGATCGACCGGTTTAGTGATGTCTAACGCATCGTGATAGAAAGCCGAAAGTGCGCCGATGGTGCTTAGCACCATCGCCATGGGATGGGCGTCATAGTGAAAACCATTGAAAAATTTTGTCACTTGCTCATAAACGCTGGTGTGTTCTTTAATCGTGCGAACAAATTTTTCCTTTTCTCCTTTGTTTGGGAGCTCGCCATACATAAGTAAGTAACAAACTTCCATATAATCCGATTTGTCAGCTAATTGATCAATTGGATACCCCCGATACAGCAAAGTACCTTTCTCGCCATCGATAAAGGTAATTTTTGATTCACAGGTTGCTGTAGAGTAAAAACCAACGTCCAGTGCATAGGCACCATGATTGCCCAATCTCTTTACGTCAATCACATCCTTACCAAGGGAAGGTGAATAAATAGGGAATTCAACCAACTGATTTTCAAAAGAAAGTTTAGCTTTACGATTGCTCATTCGTGCTCCTGGCGGGTCTGGTGCTTGTAACTATAATGAATTTTAGTGGGATTTTCAAAATTTGCCCACATCGATAGGTCGGTAGTACTTTTTTCTGGTGAGTTTTCTGACAGTTTCTCTTCTGATAAAGAATGGCAGAAGCGAAGTGCCTCGCTGCCATTTTGCGAACGGCATTTAGGAAGATAAGCTAGAATCTCTGTTTCTTGAGTTTTTATCCAGTGAAGAATTAATGGTTTCAAATTATCCGAGGCTAAAATTAATTTAAGTTCTCCCCCAAGTCCTTCTAATACCGTAGAAAATAAATTCATTTTTTCTACGTTACTCAGGAATCTAACTAATTGTGTTAATGGGTTTCATTCCTCCGTCATTTTTTTGTGGTATTTTTCCTCGGTATCCTCATATTTCATCTTGAAATTCCTTTTAAAATAATTGTAAACTCATTACTAATGAGTTTACAATTAAATAACGAAAGCGCCTTCATCTTGAGAAAGTTTAGGCAATCTGTAAATATGATAGTAGGGGTCCGGCACGGGAGTTTAGTTTCAAAATAAAAACGAAAAGCAGCATCAAAAAAGAAAAGGTATCCTCTTCTCTAAGATTAATGTTCAGTTCAGAAATAAAACTATCAAATGGGCTCTTCGTAGCGTCGGTTCTTTTTCTTTTTTCGACGAGGCGCTTTGACTTGCCGCAGGGTAGGCATAACTCTTGCGGGGGAAGAGCTCACTAAGCGCAGGTTCTTTTCTTCGACAAGAGGGAAGAAACTCGAAGGATTATTGTAAAATCCATGTGAATTGGATACGATTTCTGAATTCTGAATTCGGGAGGGTGAAGAAGACAACTTAAAGTTATTAGAAAAATCATCATCGAGATTATCGGTGGGGCGCCTGATATTATTGTGATTATGAGTTCGAGACATGGGAGTTACCTTTATTTGTTTATGAGTTTGTTGATGGAAATTCAAACAACCCAAGCTTAGGCTAACCTTAACCATCCTGCTCCCAGGGACATTTTTGAGCAAGCCCCTTATCTTGGCTACCAAAACTCAGCAAGAAGCTAAAGCAGAGTTGCATTACCAAATGCAATGCCGTTATAATCGCCACACGTTTGCAACGCAAGTATTTTCACTATCTTCATGTTTTTATTGAAAAAAAAGGAAGGGTATGAACACCATGCGCCCTGTCAACCTTGATTTGACGAAATTTCATTTTCCGCCAATGGCCATCTTATCGATTGGGCATCGTATTTCTGGGTTTGTACTCTTTTTATGTATGCCCTTAATGTTTTATTTATTGCATCGGGCGACGGCTTCGGCGGAGAGCTTTTATCATCTGCACCAATTGTTGCTGCATAACGGCTGGATAAAACTGGCCGTGTGGATCATGCTATCAGCCACTTTATTTCATTTATTCGCCGGCATACGCCATTTAGCTATGGATCTGGGTTTTTGGGAATCCGTTCCTGAAGGCCGAATTAGTGCCTATATCGTTTTTGTGGTTTCGTTTATTACCATTGTTTTAGCAGGAGTGTGGGTATATGGTAGATAGGACCAGCCGTCGTGGCTATCGTGACTGGTTCGTTCAGCGGATTACCGCCTTATTAAGCGGTATTTATGCGGTTTTTGTCATCGTTTTTTTGCTCGTCTACCATCCCATTTCTTACCCTCAATGGCACGCATTATTTAGTCATTTAATAATGAAAATATTTACCCTCATCGTTATTTTCAGCATTTTATGGCACGCTTGGGTTGGCATGTGGACAATCTTTACCGATTATGTAAAAAATAAGCCCATACGGCTCGCTTTAGAGACTCTGGTTTGTTTATTGTTAGTGGGCTATTTCGTATGGGCCATCGAATTTTTGTGGATAGCGCGTTGAACGAGGTAAAGAATGAGCTCTATTAGAGTCAAGCAATACGATGCTGTCATCGTAGGAGCGGGTGGGGCGGGCTTACGCGCCGCATTGGAAATGGCGCAATCTCGTCAGTATAAAGTAGCCGTTGTATCAAAAGTTTTCCCCACTCGATCGCACACCGTTTCTGCGCAAGGTGGCATAGCGGCCGCTTTGGGCAATGTGGTGCCGGATAAACCGATTTGGCATATGTTCGATACGGTTAAAGGATCGGACTATTTAGGCGATCAAGATGCCATTCAATACATGTGTGAACAGGCCCCACCTTCTGTGTACGAATTGGAACATTACGGACTTCCCTTTTCTCGATTGGATGACGGTCGCATCTATCAACGCGCTTTTGGCGGGCACACGTGCGATTTCGGTAAAGAAATGGCCCGGCGTACATGCGCCTGTGCGGACCGAACCGGCCATGCCATGCTCCATACGTTGTACCAAAAAAATGTAGAAGCAGGCACCCATTTTTATTATGAATGGTATGGGATTGATTTAGTCCGCGGTGCACAAGGCGGGATTGCCGGCATGGTCGCAATGAATATGGGAACTAGTGAGTTGGTTTTTTTTAGATCACGAGCGACGATTTTCGCCACCGGTGGGGCGGGCCGTATTTATGAAACAACCAGTAACGCTTATACCAACACGGGTGATGGGATTGGTATGGTGTTGCGGGCTGGGTTGCCCGTGCAAGACATGGAGTTTTGGCAATTCCATCCGACGGGTATTTACGGTGTGGGTTGTTTGATTACAGAAGGCGCACGTGGCGAGGGCGGTTACCTTATTAATAAAGACGGCGAACCTTTTATGGAACGTTATTCTCCTCATTTAAAAGACCTCGATTGCCGCGACGTCGTTGCCCGTTCTATCTTACAAGAAGTTATGGCCGGCGGTGGTGTGGGCCCGAAAAAGGATCACGTCCTACTTAAATTGGATCATTTGGGAGAAAAAGTATTACGAGAGCGACTCCCTGGTATTATCGAATTATCCGAAAAATTTGCAAACGTCGATATCACAAAAGAACCCATCCCTATTTTACCGACATGCCATTACATGATGGGCGGCATTCCCACCAATATTCATGGTCAAGCACTCACCGTGGATGAAAACGGTAGGGACCATATTATCGAAGGTATGTTTGCCGCGGGAGAATGCGCGTGTGTCTCTGTCCATGGGGCAAATCGGTTAGGAACTAATTCATTATTAGACTTAGTCGTCTTTGGCCGTGCCATTGGATTGCATTTGGAAGAGGCCTTAAAAACGGAATTGAAGCATCGTTCTGAAAATCCCGATGATATTGATGCTGCTATTGCTCGGTTAGAGCACTGGGAAAAACCCGATAATGTTGAAAATCCTGCATTACTTCGACAGGAAATGCGAAAAGCTATGTCGGAAGACTTCGGCGTGTTCCGCGAAGAGCAGAAAATGGAGCAAGGATTGAAACGCCTACAAAAATTGAATGAACGGTTACAGCGCGCGAAATTAACCGATACCAGTCGCACTTTCAATAATGCCCGAATTGAAGCGTTAGAACTCGATAATTTAATGGAGGTTTCTTACGCCACCGCCGTTTCAGCACGGCAACGTACGGAAAGCCGGGGCGCTCATTCTCGTTATGATTATAAAGAACGCGACGATGCAAATTGGCTAAAACACACTGTTTATTTTCGCGACGGGCGCATCGCTTACCGTCTTGTTAATATGAAACCCAAAGGGATGGACCCGTTTCCCCCTAAATCGAGAGATTGATAAAAAATGAATTCTAAAAAATCACGAATCATGACTTTCTCAATTATGCGCTTTAATCCAGAAACGGATAAAAAACCTTACATGCAAGATTTTGAATTGGATGTTTCTGTCATTCAGGGAAAAATGTTACTTAATGCCTTGGAAGCCCTTCGAGAAAAACACCCCGATATCGGTTTGCGACGTTCGTGTGCGGAAGGCGTTTGTGGCTCGGATGGAATGAATATCAATGGCAAAAATGCCTTAGCCTGCGTGACCCAATTAAAAGATTTACCCGATCGTGTCGTTATTCGACCGTTGCCGGGCTTTCCTATTATTCGCGATTTAATTGTGGATATGGAGCAGTTTTATGCTCAATATAAAAAAGTAAAACCTTATCTTTTAAATGATCGGGAAGCTCCTCAAAAAGAACGGCTGCAAAACCCAGAAGAACGGGTTAAATTGGATGGATTGTATGAATGCATTTTATGCGCTTGTTGTTCTTCTTCTTGTCCTTCCTATTGGTGGAATCCAGACAAATTTATTGGACCGGCGGGTTTGTTATGGTCGTATCGATTTATTGCGGATAGTCGTGACTCCAAGGAAAAAGAACGCCTCGATGCAATGAAAGACCCGTACAGTGTTTTTCGTTGTCGTACAATTATGGATTGCGCGACGGTATGCCCTAAAAATCTTAACCCTGCTAAAGCGATCCGGAAAATCCGCACCGAAATGCTTCAGGAAACAGAAAGCGGGGAATAATCGGAAAACTAGAAGATAAAAAACATGTCAAAAATCACAATGCAACAGTTTCAAAAAATTTCTTATTTAGCGGATAACAACGCCGGCTATATCGAAACCCTTTACGAAAACTTCTTAAAAGATCCTCACAGTGTTAATGAGGAGTGGCGCAGTTATTTTGAAACATTGACAAATGGTGCTTCAACGCCCGATATTTCGCATGCGACCATTCGCGAAGAATTTCGCGAATTAGCGTGTAAACCGCGTTCTATTTCCGCAACCACCATTACGCCAGCTGCTGAGCAAGCGGCAGTGGACTTATTAATTGAGGGTTATCGTCGTTTTGGTCATCTCAACGCTAAAATTAATCCGTTGGGCGATAACCGTCTGGTTGATAGCCGATTGGAATTGGGCCATTATAACTTAACAGAATCTGATTTTAATAAAACATTTGCCACTTATGGCCTTTTGAATAAACCAAAAGCCACTTTAAAAGAAATTTACACGCAATTGCGAAAAATTTATTGCGGCTCAATTGGCGTACAATACAGCACTATTTCCGATGAACGCGAGCAAAATTGGTTGCGGGACTATGTGGAACAGCGTCTACCGTCGATTGACTTTGATAAAGAAACGAAACGTAATATCCTACAACAACTGCTGGCTGGCGAATCTTTAGAAAAATATTTAAATACCAAATATGTCGGCCAAGTTCGCTACTCATTAGAGGGCGGCGATAGTTTAATTCCCCTTTTAGACGAATTAACCAAACGCGCGCGGTATCAAAAAATTGAAGAAATTGTTATTTGTATGGCGCATCGCGGACGCGTGAATGTGTTGTTAAATATAATGGGGCAATCCGCTGCCGAATTGTTTAAAGAATTTGAAGGCAAAAAAGATTACGGTTTGGTGTCGGGTGATGTGAAATATCACCGTGGTTATTCACGCGATGTAGAAACTGACGCAGGGCCGATCCATTTATCATTAGCATTTAATCCATCCCATCTAGAATTCATTTGCCCGGTAGCCATGGGTTCGGTGCGGGCGCGCCAAGAGCGAAAAAATGGACACAAACGCGATTATGCGATGGCCGTGATGATTCACGGCGACGCTTCTTTTTCGGGTGAAGGTATTGTGATGGAATCGCTCAGCATGTCACAAACACGTGCGCATCACGTGGGTGGCTCCATTCATATTATTTTAAATAATCAAGTGGGTTTCACAACGAGCGATCCCCATGATGCTCGCTCCTCGATGTATTGTTCGGATATCGCAAAAATGTTAGATGCGCCGGTATTTCATGTTAATGGGGACGACCCTGAAGCGGTTGTGGCAGTGACGCAATTCGCCCTTGATTATCGCATGGCTTTTCATAAAGATGTCTTCATCGATCTTGTTTGCTACCGCCGTCACGGCCATCAAGAGGTTGATGATCCGATGCCGACACAGCCTGCCATGTATAAAATCATTCAAAAACATCCCACAACCCGAACGCTTTACGCAAAAAACCTGATAGAAAAAGAATTATGTACCGCAGAAGAGGTCGATCGATGGATTGACGATTATCGTGACCGCCTGGATCAGGGTCGGCAATTGGTTGAAATCTTACCCGAAGGATTATCGGCTCATTATGCCGCCAATTGGACGCCTTATTTGGGACAGGATTGGACTACGCTCGTAGACACTACGCTTCCTTTAAAAAAATTAAAAGCGTTAGGGAAAAAATTCTCAATTTTACCCAACACCCTTCATTTGCATCGTAAAGTCGAAGCCATCTATAAAGCGCGCCTGGAAATGACAGAAGGAAAAACGCCGATGGATTGGGGGTTTGCTGAGATATTGGCTTACGCGTCGTTGTTGGAGGAAGGGTTTTCTGTTCGACTTGTCGGTCAAGATTCCCGACGAGGCGCTTTCTTTCATCGCCATACCGTTGTGTTTGATCAAGAAACAGGAAAAGAGTACGAGCCGTTAAAACATTTAAGCGACAAGCAAGCGACTCCCCATATTTACGATTCATTGTTGTGTGAGGCAGGTGCGCTAGGATTTGAATATGGTTACTCCACCGCAGATCCCAATTCCTTAGTTATTTGGGAGGCTCAGTTTGGTGATTTTGCAAATGTCGCCCAAGTCATTGTAGATCAATTTATCAGCTCAGGCTGGCAGAAATGGAATCGTTCCTCAGGAATTGTTTTATTTTTACCGCACGGTTACGAAGGTAAAGGTCCGGAACACTCTTCAGCGCGTTTAGAAAGATATTTGCAATTGTGTGCTCAAAATAATATGCAAGTTTTCGCTCCGACGACTCCCTCGCAAATTTTCCATTTATTGCGCCGTCAAGTCCTACGACCTTATCGGAAACCCTTGATCGTTCTGACACCCAAAAGTGTGTTGCGTAATGAATTAGCGGTTTCATCGTTGGAAGATTTAGCTCGTAGTCAATTAAAATTATTGATTCCGGAAATTGAGAAACACGATCCGAAAAAAATTACCCGCGTAATTTTGTGCAGTGGAAAAGTGTATTACGATTTATTAGCAAAACGCCGTGAACACAAAGGCAAATTGAATCATATTGCGATGATTCGCATTGAACAGTTATATCCATTTCCTTATGATGAATTAAAAGCGGAATTGGAAAAATACCCCAACGCCAAGCAAGTTATCTGGTGTCAAGAAGAGCCTAAAAATCAAGGTGCGTGGTTTTGTACGCGCCATCGATTAATAAAGTGCATGTGGGACGATCAAACGTTAGAATATGTTGGGCGCTCGGCCTTCGCTGCCCCCGCGGCTGGCTATTCGGCACTTTATGTAAAGTTACAAGAACAATTAGTTAACCAAGCGTTAGAAATTTGAGGAAAGAAAATGGCTATAGAAATTAAAGTACCTACGTTGCCTGAATCGGTTAGCGATGCCACGGTTGCAAAGTGGTATAAAAAAGAAGGCGATTCCATTTCACGGGATGAAAATCTAGTCGATTTGGAAACAGATAAAGTCATGTTGGAGGTTCCCGCCCCGAAAGACGGTGTGGTTGAAAAAATCGTCGTGAAAGAAGGTGAGGTTGTTAAAGCCGATCAAATCCTTGCCCTTTTAAAAGAAGACAGTGCTGTTGTCAAAGAAAAAGAAAAGAAAGACGAAAAAGAAACGAGAAAAGAAAAAGAGAAAAAAGAAGAAAAGAAAGATAAGGAAAAAACTGAAGAAAAAGAATCTGACCTCAGTCCCGCCGTGCGACGTATGGTTTCGGAAAAAGACGTTGATGTTAAGGAAATTGAAGGAACTGGAAAAGGAAGGCGGATTACGAAAAAGGACGTGGAATATTATTTAGAAAAACAAAAAGAGAAGTCTTCCGAAGGAAAAGAAGGGCTTCCCGACGAACGCATGGAAAAACGCGTGCCTTTATCCCGCATCCGACAACGTATTGCGGAGCGGTTAGTTCAAGTCCAACAAGAAGCGGCGTTATTAACGACGTTTAATGAAATTAACATGCAATCGGTAATGGAGTTGCGAAAAAAATACCGCGAAGAGTTCGAAAAGAAATTCAAAGTTCGATTGGGTTTTATGTCCTTTTTTACCAAGGCCGTCGTTGAAGTGTTAAAGCGTTTTCCCATGGTAAACGCTTCCATCGATGGCAGTAATATTATTTATCACAATTATTACGACATCGGTATTGCTATTGGCACTGAACGCGGATTAATTGTCCCTATTCTTAGAAACGCCGAAAAAATGAATATGGCCGATATTGAAAAACAAATTCGTGAATACGCTTCTCGAGCTCAAGAAGGCCATTTGAATATTGAAGAGCTAACGGGAGGCACTTTTACAATTACGAATGGCGGAACTTACGGCTCGCTTCTCTCAACGCCTATAATTAATCCGCCCCAAACCGCTATTTTGGGGATGCATAAAATAATGGACCGTCCAACCGTTGAAAACGGAGAAATCGTGGTTCGCCCGATCATGCAAGTGGCATTATCTTACGACCATCGAGTGATTGACGGTCGAGAAGCCGTGTTATTTTTAGTGACTATTAAAGAGCTTTTGGAAGATCCAGCTCGAATAATTTTGGAGTGTTAAAGTTTCATTATTAAAAAGAGAAAACCATGAACCTACATGAATACCAATCAAAACATTTATTAAAAGAATACAAAATCCCCGTTCCGGCCGGCGCAGTGGTATTCAATCCCAACGCCGCTGTCGATGCGACCGCTAAAATCGGTGGTGATCGTTGGGTTGCTAAAGCCCAAGTGCACGCTGGAGGACGCGGTAAAGCAGGTGGTGTGCGTTTGGTAAAAAATAAAGAAGAATTAAAATCTGTGGTCAAGTCATTATTAGGTACGCGGTTAGTGACTTATCAAACCGATGAACGTGGTCAGCTGGTGAATCAGATTCTCGTTGAACAAGCTTCTGATGATATAGTACGGGAATTGTATCTAGGTGCGGTGATTGATCGTGCTTCTCAACGTATCGTTTTCATGGCGTCGACCGAAGGCGGTGTGGAAATTGAAAAAGTCGCTCAAAAATTGCCTGAAAAAATACTAAAAATCACTGTTGACCCGACCATTGGTTTACAACCCTTTCAATGCCGCCAATTATTTTTTGGTTTAGGGCTCCAAGACTTAAAACAAATGCGCTCATTCACCGATATTGTGATTGGCTTATACCGATTATTTACTGAGCGCGATTTAAGTTTATTAGAAATTAATCCATTGGTCATCACTGGCTCGGGCGAACTCATTTGTTTGGATGCCAAAATAAATATCGATGACAGCGCGCTTTATCGTCAATTTGAATTGCGGGAAATGCGAGACACGTCTCAAGAAGATGAGCATGAAACGATGGCCCAACAATGGGAATTAAATTACATCAAACTGGATGGCAATATCGGTTGTATGGTAAATGGGGCTGGACTTGCAATGGCAACCATGGATTTAATCAAACTGTCCGGTGGTGATCCTGCCAATTTCCTTGACGTTGGCGGCAGTGCTACTAAAGAACGTGTGACAGAAGCGTTTAAGATTATTGTATCCGATAAAAATGTTAAAGGCATTTTGGTTAATATTTTCGGTGGTATTGTTCGTTGCGATCTCATTGCTGACGGAATTATCAGTGCAGTAAAAAAAGTTGGTATTGATGTGCCAGTGGTTGTTCGGCTCGAAGGAAATAATGCTCAGTTGGGTGCAAAAAAATTGGCAGCTAGTGGCATGAATATTATCGCCGCCAAGGGGTTTGCCGATGCAGCGGAACAAATTGTCAAACAAGTAGGGGCGATCGCATAATGAGTATCTTAATTGATAAAGAAACAAGAGTTCTATGCCAAGGGTTTACCGGCAAGCAAGGAACATTTCATTCAGAACAAGCGATAGAGTATGGAACTCAAATGGTAGGCGGCGTCACGCCGGGCAAAGGCGGTCAATCGCACTTAGGGCTGCCCATCTTTAATAGGGTTCATGAGGCGGTAGAAGAGACGAGTGCTGATGCGACAATGATTTTTGTTCCAGCCCCTTTTTGCAAAGATTCCATCATTGAAGCCGTTGACGCCGGTGTTCGATTAGTCGTGTGCATCACCGAAGGTATTCCAGTTTTGGATATGCTAGAAGTGAAAGCTTATTTGAGACAACGCCCAGATGTCCGTGTGGTTGGTCCCAATTGCCCTGGGGTTATCACACCGGGTGAATGTAAAATCGGCATCATGCCGGGACACATTCACCAACGTGGTAAAGTGGGTATTGTTTCGCGTTCGGGCACATTGACCTACGAAGCGGTTAACCAAACTACTCAGATGGGTTTTGGCCAAAGCACCTGTGTCGGGATTGGTGGAGATCCTATTCCAGGCGCTAGTTTTATCGACGTCTTGGAAATGTTTGAAAAAGATTCTCAAACACAAGCTATCATTATGGTTGGGGAAATTGGGGGCACGGCAGAAGAAGAAGCGGCTGAATTTATTCGCTCAAATGTAAAAAAACCGGTCATTTCTTATATTGCGGGTGTTACGGCGCCACTGGGTAAACGAATGGGGCACGCAGGCGCTATTATTGCTGGCGGAAAAGGCACCGCCGTTGATAAATATGCTGCTTTAGAAGCGGCTGGTGTGTTTGTCGTAAAATCACCGGCTGAAATCGGCAAAGGCGTTGCTGAGGCAACAGGCTGGTTAACTCATTGGGGTCTAAACTAAGACCGCGAGTGTTGAGCCCCTATGTAGAGTCGCTGAAAGTTTACTTCATTTCCTTCGATACACCGCCCGCGAGTTTGTCCTCATTTGTAATTGACGTCGGTGTTTTTGTGTTAATTTATTGGTTAAGTAAAGAAAAATCTACTTCTTTATTAATTGGCCGCTTGGTTTCTGGTGCTTTTAATTTTTATTTTAATAAATATTTAGTTTACTGTTCGCTGGATAAAGTTTTATTTAAGCGAGAAGCTTTCCGTTATGCAATTCTAGCCATCGGTATCTTCTTCGTTTCCTATTATTCTATATCAGCATTAACGGTTGATTTTCATTTTCACGTTATTGAAGCTAAAATCCTCGTCGATATCGTTTTATTTTATATGATTTTTTTAATTCAACGTTTTTTATTCCGAACAGGCATGATAAAAGCCAGTTAGCGAACATCCAAGCGAAAGATATTGTCGGTTTGGAATGTTTATGATTAGGCTCGCGCAGCGATACTTTTAATCTGATAAGAAAATGCAAGATAGCATTTGTATCATCGCGGATATTTTGAGAACCAGTAATACCATTTTAACCGCGTTGAAAAATGGCTTTGAAAAGGTTAAACCGATTTTAGCGATGGAAAAAACGAACCAACACCAAGCTCTTTCAACCAAGTGCCAACGGTAGTCTCTTTAATCGACTTTTTATTATCGTAAATCCCCAACGTCCCCGATTCGCGCGCTTCTAAAATAATTTTCCAGGCACCCGCAGCCAGTTGACGTGAAGCTTCAAGGATGTGTTGCGTGATGTTGTATTCCGCATCTATCGCAGGATCTTTCCGCCCTACCTCAGCAAAAACGGTAATTCCAATTGTTTTGCTTTTTTAACAAAATTAACTTTGGTTTCAATATCAATTGCATTGACTCCATCAGAAATTTCAATTCCGTTAAAACCTAATTGCTGATATGCCTCGAAGTATTCGGCTATTTTATTTTGAAAATAGGCTATTTCAAAAAGCGCCCCGCCCGTACAAACAATTATTCCCGCTTTTTTAAGTAAACTTAATTTCTGCAATAATTTTTTCCTGGAATAAATCCGGCTCGTGCCAAATCCTAGTTTGAGGATATCGATAAAATCCGCTCCCCTATCCAAGAGCGCTTCTGTTTTTTGCAGACTCAAGCCTTTATCAATTACAGAAGTTAACCCTTCTTGTCGCGGTTTAGGAGCCCGTTGCGACAAAGAGATAAAATCAAAAGCTAATCGTTTCTACATAAGGGTTTTCCTACCAAATTCTTTACCTTAAACGGCTGCTTTAATTAAATGAATCCCATATTCCCCACCTTGGAGTGAGGTACCGCGCCAACCTCCATCACCTTCGCTTTGATCATTACTAGGTTCAGGAGTAGAGCACAATCTGCAACCCAAACTACGATAGCCTTTGCTATGTAAGGTATGAGTCGGAATATTATTGATCCGTAAGATACCACTAAATATCGGTTTCTGAAAAAGCTAAAATAGGGTTTATCTTTAAAAGATTAGAAACTTGTTCACACTGAGCAAAATTTTTTCGTTCAGCGCCTTCGTCGCCTCTAACCCCGCAATCCAATAATCGAGTTCGGCTAAAACGCTCTGCATAGCAGAAACTTTAGACCATTACAACAGTTACCTGGAGAATCGTTTAAATCCTTCTACATAAAATCGTTATTGATGCTAATTGAGATTCCAAGTTTCAACGATAAATCGGATGTATTTTTAGGTTTCATCGAATCCAGTATCTGAAACTAGAGAATACACTTTTATATTTTATTTGGATCGATTTTACGGCAAAGGTGAAGTAAGACCATAGAATTCTTACCAAATGAAATGAGTATAAGAGTCCAACTCGCTTATTCACAAATTCGTTTAAAGTATCGCGAATAAGCGCTTTTGCTTGCTTGATTTTTGTTAAGAAAGTTTTTTCAGACATTTTTTAGACCCCAGCTTAACTTTTAAAATTCAAAATGTTAGCATTACCTTAAATATAGATAGCAGGTTAAAGCAGAAATTTTTTCCTATAACCCATTGAAAAGAATAATATATTACTATTTTTCAGCGTTTGTCGGCAAAGTTATAATTAGGAGGATAGCAACAATGGGATTTAATGTTTTAAGGTAAATGTTTGATATTTTGGAGCGTCACTACGCTACGATACCTCATCAGCCGGCCCTCAGCCTTATTACCTGTCTTTTGATAGGTTTAAGGCTTATTTCCATGTCCGAGTCTTAGAGGAGGGAATTTCTTTATGAGTTATTATCTGATGTTAAGATTTATCTGAATTACGCGGTTCGTACTCACCATAAACAGTTTTTTAATCAATTATTTTCTGCGGCAACCACGGCCGCTCAAATGGGCGAAATGCTGGCGAACTATTACTAACACCACGACCGCTACTTCTGAAGCGGTGCCAGCGGGCGGTAGTCAAGCTAATATGGTTGCCGCGCTTTGTGCACGCAATCAGTTATTTCCGGCTGTAAAGGTAGAGGGATGCTGGAATGAATCAAAACCGTTAGTGATGTTCGTTTCCGATCACGCCCATTATTCCGTCTTTAATGCAGCCGATACCATCAGAATTGGAGAGAAAAACGTGGTGCGTGTAGAGCACAACAAACGCCTCAGGCCAAATGTTACCTCATGCGTTAGAAGCGCAAATTAATCGCACGCGCACAAAAAACAGTCTTTTTTAATTATAGGGACGACGGGTACATAGCTAATGAGTGCATTCGATCCTTTGGTCTAAATTTCTGAAATTGCTCATAAAAATGCGCTTTGGATTCATGTAGACGCTGCTTCTGGTGGTTCTTTAATTGTTAAGTTCACGTTATCGCTCGATGTTTGTCGGCATTGAAAAAAGTCAATCGGTCTGTTGGGATCCGTATAAATCATTAGGTGTTCCCTTATTTCGTTCGGCTCTTCTAGGGAATGAAAAAGAAAGCTTATTTCAAGCATGTAGTAATAACACCACCGATTATCTTTTTCATGAGCCGCAAGCAGGCCACGACTTGGGAGCGATGTCGGTGCAATGTGTAAAACAAGCAGTGTAAAACAAGCAGATGTTTTAAAATTAAGGTCATTTTTCGCTTAGCGATTACTAGCCCCGAATTGTCGGAAGCTGACATTGGCCAATGTATTAAAAATATATTAGAAATAACAGGACGCTATTAAGCGCTAATTTTTTCGCCCTTTCGTAAAGTAAACACTTCGCAACCGGTTTCTGTTACGGCGAGAGTGTGCTCCCATTGGGCAGAGAGGCGACGATCTTTGGTAACTACTGTCCAATTATCATTAAGCAATTTCACATAGCGTTTTCCGGCGTTGATCATAGGTTCGATGGTAAAAGTCATCCCTGGCCGTAAGACAGCACCGGTGCTGGGACGACCATAGTGAAGCACTTGCAATTCAGGTTCGTGAAAAACGCTTCCAATGCCATGTCCGCAATATTCTCGAACGACAGAATAATGATTTTTCTCCGCATGCGCTTGAATGGCCGCGCCAATTTCACCAAGCGGTGTGCCCGGCTTAATCATGCTGATGCCGATGTAGAGACATTCCTGTGTGATTCTAACTAAACGCTCCGCATGGGAAGGAATTTTGCCAACAGCAAACATTTTGCTGGTATCTCCGTGATAACCGTCTTTGATGACGGTAATGTCAATATTGATGATGTCGCCATCTTTTAATTTTTTGTCGCTGGGAATGCCGTGACAAACGACGTGATTAACCGAAGTGCAAATCGATTTGGGAAAGCCGTGATAGTTAAGCGGCGCTGGAATAGCCTTCTGTGTTTGCGTGATGTAATCGTGACAAATCGCGTTGAGTTCATTGGTGGTAATTCCCGCTTTCACGTAAGGGTCAATCATCTCGAGCACTTCCGCCGCCAGCTGGCCAGCAACGCGCATTTTTTTCAGCTCTTCAGGTGTTTTAATCGATATTGGCATGGGAGGGAGTATAAAAGTTAGCAGATGAGCAGGCAAGCTAACTTAAAAATTTTGGTAACGGATCGAGCCTGTCAGTTCCTCTGCTTACTTATCTTTGGAGGCAACCTTGTGGACGTCAATCTACTCGGTATTAATCTCCTCAGAAAGTGCTTTTCATCTGAAGATTACTCTTCGATATTGAAGGGTGGAGTGGGAAACTAAGTAAGTTGGATGTGTGGATGTATAAGCGACTCCCTCAAACTTCCTTAGGCTTTTAATGCAGTATTGAAAAAGCCCCCTTTCTATCACTTCCGAGCCTGTTTGCTCCACTTTTTGCTCTTCGGTCTCCTGAATATAACCTTCTTTTACGGGGATATGACACAATCTTCGCATGGATTGACTTATTTCTGCCATGTTTCCCTGCACTGAAAAGGTTTTATATGAAGGGTGCTTTTCTTCCATCGCGGGCCTCTTTATGGTATAAAAGCGCGGCAAAATACACACACTTCTCGGTACATGATCTCGAGTGCCCTGTTTCAACGGGTCGGGTCATGGGGTAAGTGGAGGTTTAATCCGGAGAAAAAAGTGACTGATATAACTATGCGTCAACTGCTGGATGCTGGTGTTCATTTTGGGCACCAGACTCGCTATTGGAACCCTAAAATGGCTCGCTATATTTACGGAGCCCGACAAAAGATCCACATAATCAACCTTGAAGAGACCTTATTCGCCTTTCGAGATGCCTTGAAGTTCGTAAAGGAAGTCGCTTCCAAACGTGGCAAAGTGCTGTTTGTGGGGACAAAATTTGCGGCACGCGAAAGTGTAAAAGAGGAAGCCACCCGTTGTGGTATGCCCTACGTGGATTATCGCTGGTTAGGCGGAATGTTGACTAACTACAAAACCATTCGCCAGTCAATCAAACGACTTAAGGAGTTAGAAGAAGGTCTAGAGAATGAAGAAAACTTAGTCGGCATGACGAAAAAAGAAATCTTAAATTTGATGCGCAAAAAAGAAAAATTGTCAGCTAATTTGGCGGGCATTAAAAATATGGGCAGCTTGCCAGACGTGTTGTTTGTCATTGACGTGGAACACGAGAGAAACGCCGTTCAGGAGGCGAATCGTTTGGGCATAACGGTTCTGGGAATCGCGGATACCAATGCCAGTCCCGATAACATCGATCACGTTATTCCGGGTAATGATGATGCCATTCGCGCCATTCGACTTTATTGCAAAGCGATAGCGGATACTATTATTGACGCTCGCAGTGTGCTGGATTTGCAAAAGGACGAAGAAGCTAAAGAAGAAAAAACCAAGGTAAAAACCACGGCCAAGAAAGTCGTCACTAAGAAAGCAAAAGTAGCTGAAAAGGCACAAGCCGCAGCGGAGAAAAAATCTGAAAGACCAATAGCTGAGAAAAGAGCAACGAAAGAAGCTACTGAAACGAAAGAAACTTTTGAAGACCCTAAGAATAAAGAAGTGCTCCAAGAGCAGCCCATAGAAGCCAGTAAAGCTGAGGCGGAAGAAGGCAAATAGGAGAGAACGATGACAACAATTACACCAATTATGGTTAAAGAGCTGCGCGAACGTACCGGTGCTGCGGTGATGGTGTGTAAGAAGGCGCTCCAAGAAACCAACGGCGATATGGAGGCTGCCATCGATCTTTTGCGCAAAGCGGGAGACGCAAAAGTAGCAAAACGCGCTGGAAAAACGGCGGCTGAGGGAGTGATTGCCATTGCTATCAGCAAAGATCAAAAGAAAGGCTTTATGGCCGAAGTAAATAGCGAAACCGATTTTGTGGCTCGAGACACTAATTTTATGGCTTTTGCTTCCAAGGTGGCCGAGCGGGGTTTAGCAGAAGGGGCGAGCGACGTTGCTGCCACGTTAGCGCTTCCGATTGAACCGAATTCTTCTTCAATCATTGAAGACGAGAGAAAAGCGTTGGTTAATAGGGTTGGTGAAAATATTCAAATTCGCCGGGTAGCAAGTTTATCTTCGAACGGCGTTGTGGGTCATTATAGCCACGGCGGCCGTATCGGTGTTTTGCTCGTACTCGATGTGCCTAACCCTGAATTGGCGAAAGGACTTGCCATGCACGTTGCGGCTTTTAACCCGCAAGCGGTGAGTGCTAATCAGGTTTCCAGCGAATTCGTGGAAAAAGAAAAGGAAATCTTTTTAGTGCGAGCCCAAGAAACAGGGAAACCGGCAAACATTATCGAAAAAATGCTTAAAGCTCAGGTGGAAAAACTCTTAAAGGAGGTCAGCTTGGAAGACCAATCTTACGTGAAAGATCCTAAAAAGTTGGTCGGTGATTTGTTGAAAGCAGAAAAAGCAAAAGTGTTAGCATTCCTTCGCTTTGAGGTGGGTGAAGGTGTTGAAAAAGAATCACAAAATTTTGCTGATGAGGTAATGGCGCAAGTACAAGGAAATCGTTAATGATGAATGGACCCCAGCCACTCTATCGCCGCGTACTCTTGAAAATGAGTGGTGAGGCGCTTATGGGCAAGGGTCTTCATGCCATTGACCCAAATGTTTTGGACCGAATGGCGAAAGACGTTACCCAGGTTTACCAATTAGGCGTACAGATAGCCATTGTTATCGGCGGAGGTAATTTTTTTCGGGGCGCTGCGCTTCAAGCCGCTGGCATTAACCGCATCACCGGCGACTATATGGGGATGTTGGCGACGTTAATGAATGCTTTAGCGCTCCGCGATGCTTTTGAACGTTCCAATTTGCCCGTACGGATTTTGTCAGCCATCCCGATGACGGGCGTTGCCGATGCCTTTCATCGACGCAAAGCCATTCATCATTTACAACAAGGGCGAGTCGTTATATTTGCCGCTGGTACGGGGAATCCTTTGGTGACGACAGATTCGGCGGCGAGCTTGCGAGGTATTGAGATCAATGCAGATGTCGTTTTGAAAGCCACCAATGTGGATGGGGTTTATTCCGACGATCCAGCAAAAAACCCACAAGCCAAGTTGTATAAACATTTATCTTATCAAGAAGCGCTGAAAAAAGAATTAGCGGTCATGGACTTGGCGGCGTTTTGCCAATGCCGCGACTATAACATGCCCCTTCGAGTTTTTAATATTAATAGGCCAGGCGCGCTGCTCAGCGTTATTATGAACCAAGAAGAAGGAACGCTGGTTGATCAAGGCTAGTAGCCCGTATGAAGCGAAGCGTAATACGGGAACTAAGAAGGGCATTCTTTCTTTGGGGGAGCGACTATTTAGGAGAAAAAGATGATTAACGACATTATTAACGATTCAAAATCGCGAATGAAAAAAAGTTTCGGTTCTTTGAAAACGGAATTAGCGAAATTACGAACGGGTCGAGCGCACCCGAGTTTACTCGAACATATTAAAGTGGATTACTACAATGTTGCAACCCCGCTGAGTCAAGTAGCAACGATCGCCATTGAAAATCCACGAACGCTGTCCATTACCCCGTGGGAAAAAAATATGCTGGGGCACATCGAAAAAGCCATTCAAAAAGCTGATTTAGGCCTAAATCCTGCCACAGTAAGAATGGTTATTCGCGTTCCCTTACCTCCTTTAACCGAAGAGCGCAGAAAAGAGTTAGCGCGGATGGTGCGAGATGAATCAGAACGCGCTCGAGTCGCGATACGGAATATTCGTCGAGAAGCCAATAACGATTTAAAGGAATTAATGAAGGGAAAGGAGATCAGTGAAGATGAGGAGCGTCGTGCACAAACGGCTATTCAAAAACTGACGGACGCACAAATCGCTGAAGTGGATAAAATGGCTGCCCAAAAAGAAGCGGATTTGATGGCTCTATGATGCCAAGACATGTTGCAATTATAATGGACGGCAATGGTCGGTGGGCTAACCGTCGTGGTTTGCCGCGTGTGTCGGGATATCGCGCGGGCGCTAAAGTTGTTCGTCGAATAGTTGAATATGCGGCTGAAAAGCCACTCGAAGTGTTAACGCTTTTTGCTTTTAGCATTGAGAATCGGGCGCGGCCGCCATCAGAAGTCAATTTTTTGATATCATTATTTTTAGATTCTCTCAAAGGGAATACTGAGGAATTGCATAAAAACAATGTGCAGCTTCGCGTAATTGGCGATCACCAAGAGTTTGATAAAAAGATGCTTACGCAAATTCAAACCTCTCAAGATCTCATGAAGCACAATACTGGTTTAAAATTAATTATTGCCCTGAATTACAGCGGCCGCTGGGATATCCTGCAGGCCGTTCAACGAATGGCTGAGAAAATAAAAAATCAAGAGCTTACTTCTGAATTAATGAGCGGGGAATTATTTCAAAACTATTTATGTTTAAGTGATCTACCAGAACCGGATTTGTTAATCCGCACGAGTGGGGAACAACGGTTAAGTAATTTTATGTTATGGCAATTTGCCTATACTGAAATTTACTTCACGCCTGCCCTATGGCCTGATTTTAATGAAGAAACTTTTGATCAAGCTTTGGCGTTTTACCGTACTCGTCAACGCCGATTTGGCTTAACGCCTGAACAGGTTGAAAAACAACATGTTTAAATATCGCGTCCTTACGGCGTTAGTTTTATTTTTTTTTGTATTATTAGCCATTTGGTTTTTACCTATGCCCTGGTTCGCTATTTTAATTGGGGCGATTATGATTTGGGCTGCGTGGGAATGGTCTGCTTTGGCAGGCATTAAAAATAAATATTGGCGCGGCTTTTACGTGGTATTATTCGGAATCACGTTATTTGCTGTTTATTATTTACCTATTTTTTTGGTATTAATCGCCTCAGTAATCCTTTGGTTGTGGGCGGCAGTAGGCATTCTTTGTTATGCCTTTAATACAGCACCGTTGGGGTTTCAATATCTGGCAGTAAAATTAATTGTCGGATTTTTTGCTTTAATTTCTTGTTGGTTAGCTATCAATGCCTTGCGAGAAGATATCGGCGGACCGGGTTGGTTATTGTTTGGGTTGATGTTAGTTTGGGCGATGGACACAGGCGCTTATGCAGCAGGACGACTCTGGGGAAAACATACATTGATTGCTCGTGTCAGCCCTAAAAAGACTTGGGAAGGATTGGGCGGGGGAATGATTTTATCACTATTGATTGCGGTTATCGGGGGGATTTTATTTCATTTACCTTTCTCTCAATTATCTTTGGTAATCTTGCTTGCGTTGATTACAGTGTTTTTTGCTATCATCGGTGATCTTTTTGAAAGCATGTTAAAACGCCAGGCGGGGGTTAAAGATAGTGGTCGATTGTTACCTGGACATGGTGGTATACTTGATCGTGTCGACAGCTTGATTGTCGCATTGCCCGTTTTTACACTGGGGTCTTTATTAATAAGTGGTTAAAAATTTTGGCACAGTTCTGTAAACTAGAGCCTGTCATCAATTCGCTAGCTTGAGCCAGAAATCGTTGATTTTCCAGGATCGCCAGCATACATAGAAGTATGTGAGAGTGGACCACAGAAAGTCAACGAGTTATGGCCAGATAGTAGAGAGTTGATGACAGGCCATAGAAAGGAAGCCTTGTTTATGAAGAATTATTACTTTAGAATGATTACGGCTAGTTTGCTGTTAGCGTTTCTTACTTTAATCATCGTTATTATTAATTTTTTTAATATCCCTATCACTTCCTCTGTTTTTATTTTTTCTCTTATTTGGACTGTAGCGGCAATTTTATTTTTGATTATGACTTATAAAGCACCGCAGGTGGGTTTTTTGCTTTCCGTTTTTTGTATCCTCACCGTGATTAGAATTTTGGGTGTGAATGGTTTAGATATCATGGTTTCCCCTGTTTGTCTTGCGTTTTTAATTCTTATAATTCTTTTTTTCTATATTGTTTACCAAAACGCCCACTGTTTTGAAACCAGTCAGCAATTTTCGTATGGCATTCCAAATCGTATTAGCGCTTTTGAATGGCATTTGACTTTTATACGAAAGTACATCGGCTACGATTTGATTGCCCACTTCGCCGAGAAATTATTTGCTGGTCCTTTTTCTTTTCAAGGAGATATGAAAGCTTTTTTGGACTTAGGAATAACAAATCCCGATTTTTTGGTGAGATTAGCAGGTCTTTGTGAATTGGGGGCGCGATAGTCATCGGCCTTGGATTTTTAACATGTTTGGGATCATTGGGCATCACACTTTATTTAATAATCTCTACGGTACTAGGTAATCATTTTCAAAAAGGGTTTATATGGGCAAACCCAGGCGGCGGTTGGGAATACTGTGTTATGTGGGCCGTACTATTATTGAGTTTCTGCGTTCTAGGCGGGGGTAAATATTCCATTGATGCCTTGCTCCAACAAAAATTTAAACTACCCCAATGGCTCCAAAAATTAATAGGTGTACCACTTCCACAAAGTAAAACTTGAAGAGATTCTGAGAAACGCCTTCAAGTTTCAAACGGTTTTCTGAAAAAATAAGCTAATGAAATTGGCTTGAAGGCTGTATTTCAGGCATGAGTCAGCGTTTCCCGTATTTCGCTTCGCTCCTAATGAAAAGTGCCCCTCCTTAAAGAGGGCGTTATAATGCGCCAACATAGAGTTTCTATTTTTAAAAAAAGGAGCAGGGCCATGAAAGATATTAAAATACTTGGTGTTGGTATTTATTGCAAAAGGGGTTTTTCAACTGTGTGGGATTGATGAGTGGGGTAAGGTGATCCACACGAGAGGGGTTAGGCGCTCAATATGTGTCCACTGTGGCAAGGCCTTAAGGTGGCTTGTGTGGTTGATAGAAGCGTGTGGAGGCGCGAACCATTGGTATCGGGTTCATGGG